>NC_014537.1:1500000-1800000 GCF_000148385.1 Vulcanisaeta distributa DSM 14429
CCACTCATAGCGTAGTGAGGCACCACAACGACCTTTTTAGCCGGGTGTGCCTTAAGGGCCTTGGCTATCTGTGATGCAGCAAGCACAAGACCGCCTGGCGTGTGTAAAATGAGCATTATAGGCATGCTTGGTGGGGTTGTCTTAATGGCCCTTATAACGGCCTCAGAATCCTCAATGTCTATATACCTATATATCGGAACACCAAGAAGCCCAATCTTCTCCTGCCTATGTATCATTGTTATTACCCTAAACCCATACTTACGCTCCATTAACTCTATGAGCCTTAACCTTGCGTGCTGCAATGACCCATTGATAACCATGGCGATAGCATTGCTATGAAGAGTAGTATCCAGAATAGGTAACCGAGTATGTCTGTGTATACATCGAGAATCATTGAAAAAGTATCATTAGTATATTTTAAAGCATTATCAGGCACTTCATGGTTCTAGTGGTATAATATTTTAATATTATTTCTAATTAACAATTCACGGGATCGTCAAATGAGTAAGTACTCATTAATGATGGGTAGTGAGGCCCTGGTCCGTGGCGCCATTTACGCAGGCGTTAGGTTCTACGCTGGCTACCCAATAACGCCGGCAACGGAGATCGCTGAGTACATGTCCCAGTTATTGCCCAGGGTAGGCGGTATCTTCGTGCAGACTGAGGATGAGTTGGCGGCTATAAACATGGCCATTGGCGCCTCAGTGGCTGGTTGAAAGTCCATGGTCGCCACTAGTGGGCCAGGCTTCTCATTGATGCAGGAGGGTATTGGGCATGCCATTAATGCTGAGGTGCCATTATTAATCGTTGATGTACAGAGGGGAGGCCCATCAACCGGTCAGCCAACAATGCCATCGCAACAAGACGTTTTTCAGGCCAGGTACGGCTCCCATGGGTCTTACGAGATAATAGTCCTAAGTCCCAGTAATGTCCAGGAATTGTTCTATTTAACAATAGACGCAGTTAACCTGTCGGAGCAATACCGCACACCAGTGATATTACTCACGGAAGAGGTCACCGTACATCTGTGGGAAAAGATCTACGTGCCAGACCCTGGAGAATACCCGGTGCTACCCCACGTCACGCCACCTACACATGGTGATGAGGGGTTCTTACTTGAAAGTCAGCTTCATGATGAGAGGGGCTATAACGTGGCTAATGACCCTGAATTGTCGGCTAGGGCATTATGGCGGTTGATAAGGAAAATTAGGGATAATGTGGATAAGATATCGAGAATTGAGGTTAAGTATGTGGAGGATGACCCCGAGGTCTTCATAGCGTCCTATGGATGTACAGCAAGGTCGGCGCTGGCGGCCGTTAAGATGCTTCGGTGGGATGGCTATAAAGTCGGCTTCCTACGGCTTGTGACACTCTGGCCATTCCCAGAGGGTGCCATTAAAAATGCCATAAGGGGTGCGAATACCATTATCGTGCCTGAGATGAACGCTGGTTATATGGCTAATGAATTCAGGATGCTCGGCTTAAATGTTGTACCGATTCCAAAGCTTGGCGGTGAAATGCTAACACCAGAGGAAATATACAATGTCGCCAGAGGTATTATCTCATGAACCCACTCATTCGGAAGTACCTACGCAGTGAGTATGCCCAGGGTAAGAGGAGGACAATATTCTGCCCCGGATGCGGTAATGGTATAATACTTGGGTACTTCATTAGGGCCATAGATGAGTTAAAGCGTGAGGGCAGGTTTGATGATTCCAAGCTATACATAGTGACGGGCATTGGGTGTTCAGGCAATATACCAGTACCGCTTAAATACAACATCGTACGCGCACTTCACGGTAGGGCATTGTCAGTCGCCACAGGCATAAAGCTTGTTAGACCCGATAGCGAGGTTGTGGTGTTTGCTGGCGATGGTGATTTATTGTCAATAGGCGGCAATCACTTAATACATACAATAAGGAGGAACGTTGGTATAAAGGTCATCCTTGTCAACAACATGCTCTACGGTATGACCGGCGGTCAAGTAGCCCCAACAACGCCCATGGATGCCATAACTCACACGACACCCTACGGCAACCCAGAACCACCACTTGACGCCTGTAGATTAGCGGTATCGCTCGGCGCCACCTACGTAGCCAGGTGGGCAGTACCACTGGCTAAGCAGTGCATTCAATCAATTAAGGAGTTACTGCTTCATAGAGGCTTCGGCCTACTTGAATGCTTATCCCAATGCCCCGTCTATCAGGGCAGGTACGTAATCGGCATCGATAGGCCTTCAAAGATAATGGATTACTTCCTGAAGATAACCGTAGTATCTAATGAGCCGAGGTATGGGGATAAAATCATTATTGGCAAGTTTGCGGATTACGAAAGGCCAACCTATGAGGAGATCATGTGGGGTATAATGAGTAGGGTGAGGGAGGATGGTGGTCATGAGGCGTAAGCCGACTGTGATTAGGATTGACGTGGATAAGTACCTATGCAAGGGTTGCTACATATGCGTTGATAAGTGCCCGACGAAGGTGTTTGAGGTGTCAGACATTGTCGGTGATTACGGGGCATTCCTGCCCGTGGCTAAGTACGTGGAGAGGTGCATTGATTGTGGAATTTGCGAGCTTTACTGCCCTGACTATGCAATAACGATTATCAGGGGTGGTGAGGGTGAGGCTTGAGGTCAGGTTTGCTGGCTTTGGTGGTCAGGGCGTGATTACGGCTGGCAGGTTATTGGCGTTAATTGTGATTGAGGCCGACCCAAGCTTATACGTGGTCTATAGCCCATCATATGGCTTCCAAACCCGCGGCGGTGACGCATTATCAGACGTAATAATCAGTGATGAGGAGATAGACTACCCAAAGGCTAGGAGGTTAGACCGGGCATTCCTACTCACACAACCGGCGTATAACAAGTACTGTGGTTATGTTAAGGATGACGGGCTTATAGTCATTGACGACCACGTTAATAAGGCCGACAAAACGCAATGCGGCGTTAAGAGGCACCGTGAATTAAGTATAATAGCCAATGCAAGGCTAATGGGCAATGACGTATTCGCATCAACAATAATACTAGGTGCGGCAATAAACTACCTAAGCAATACCGAGCTACTAAAGGGTAAGTTATCGCTAGAACAATCAAAACGAGTAATTACTAATTACTTCAGGGAAACATTAATAGGCAGGAGGACAGGGACCGAAGAAATAATTAATAAGAATATCAAGGCACTGGAGATTGGTTATAAAATAATGCAGATGAGCCCCTTTTAATTTAAAATAAATTTATCTGTACATAACATAAATATTAATCGGCACCGTAATACTCCTCAGACTGCTTTGGCATTGCCAACTCAGCCATCCTCGATATTATCCTATCCTCGCAAATGACGTCATCGGATGTTAATACACCACATGGATTACCCCTATCATCAACCACAAGCAAGTGCTTAACGCCATACTCGCTCATCAACATGGCAGCCCTATAAATACTATCACTTAACCTCACGGAAACCAACCTATTGAATGAGCAGCATTGACCAACACTCACATTTAGATTACCTACCTTTCCTATAGTCCTTAATATGTCACTAGCGGTAACAATACCCACGGCCTTACCCCCATCATCAACCACCAATAGGTAATCGGTATTCTCCCTAATCATCAATTCAATCGCATCCCTGACAGATGCTTTGGCATTAATGATTACTTCCTTCCTCCTGAGTACTTTGTCAACAGTAGTACTCATCAGGGCAATGGGTAAATGAACAATATATAAGGATTCCAATGAATATCCTACTTACACTAAGCGAAGGCTTTATAAATATAATAGGTTAATATTCAAATGAATTACAACAAATATCAATATTAAAAGCACTTAGCCACGTTTAGTAATAATGAACCACCGCCTATAGACAACACGTAAGAAAGACCAGTCTCATCAAAGTTAGTACACTCATGCATTGCATACGCAGTCGTTTGGTATCGTAAGTGAGGTCTCATCTTATTTTACCAAGACTAAGCCATTATATATCGTACTTAAAACTTCACGGAATATTATAATGTCTTTATTAATTCAATTCACTTTAATAATTTCCAAAGCCTCCATCAACTCTAACAATACTCACATACTCATAAAGAGTAAACTTAAGTCAATTAATACCTAATTAATAAGTTTACTATTCTATCCTACTTAGTATAAATTGCCATGTCTTCCCGCCCCTTCCTTGAATCGTTTCACGCCATCGTATATTTCGCCAGTCCTTATCGACCTTAATCCACGTTTCATCTCGATGATTAAACCCTCGCTCAACGGCTTACCCAAGCCCTCGTACACGGCGAGCCTATCATTCCTAAGGGTCTCCTGAGGATACCCACTAATTAACTCCGCAACTTCGATAGACTTATCAAGGGCCTTACCCTCATTAACCAGGTAATTAACCAAGCCCCATTGGTAAGCCTCCTCAGCGCTTATCAATCGCCCAGTGAGTATTAGGTCAAGGGCCCTACCAAGCCCCACAATCCTCACAAGCCTCTGGGTACCACCATCAACCAGCGGAACGCCGAACCTCCTCTCCAGGAAGCCGAACTTGGCGGTTTTATCGGCAACCCTAATATCAGCCCACAGGGCGATCTCAAGTCCTCCGGCAACGCAATAACCACTAATTGCGGCTATGACGGGCTTAGAAAGCCTAAGCCTGGTGAAGCCCAGTGGTCCCTCGGGATTAGGCACCCTATTCATTAATCGGTCAATGTCGTATAGGTCAGCCCCGGAGCTAAAGTTACCACCAGCCCCTGTTATTATGCCAACGTATAGGTCGGGGTTATTTTCGAAGTAAGTCCAGGCCCTATAAAGCTCCTCGGCGGTGTCAGCATCGATGGCGTTCCTACGCTCAGGCCTATTAATGGTGACTATGAAGACACGGCCCCTCACCTCAACAATGATATTCCTATAACCCATCACTCGACTCACTAAATCAACTTACCCCTATTCATTATATTATTTCTGTCAATTAACTCCTTAATACTCCTCAGTAAATCATATTGCCTACCCATCTCGGCCCTCACGAAATCCCTCTTCAGGATGCCCGTACCGTGGTGATGGCTTATGGTCGCACCAACATTACTAGCCACACTAAAAGCCTCCCTCCAAACCCTCCAGTACACATCCTCGTCCTGCCTAAAAACAACAACACTGTAGAGCGACGCCCCATTTAGGTATAGGTGCGTTATCCTCGAGAGTACGTGGTAAACACCATCGATAAAGCCAAGCCTATTCACCAACTCAGTGTGTAACTTTATCAGCTTGCTCCAGGTCGTAGCCATGTCTATGGTGTCAACCCAAAGACCTGACTGAGCAAGCATCATTAATTGTGCTTCATAACCTCTGGCAAAGGCATCCCTCCACTTCCTAACTAGCCCAGGCTCAACATGGGCTGCGCCGTGTTTAATGGCTAGGTTGTTAATCACGTTACTTACCGCATTGACTAATTCCTCGTTATACCACCTAACCCTTACCAGGGCTATGACGCCATCCTCACCAACCATAAACCTGCTGCTCTCCCTATCGTGAATAACGACTCTACAAGGCCCCGGCACATTGATTGCGAGACCACGGGCAAAGTGAATGGCATCTTCAAGGCCCTTAAACACGTAGGCCAGGTCAACGTAGTAATTAGCTAACGGCTTAACCTTAAGCATTGCCCTAACAATTATGCCGAGCACGCCATCGGAGCCTATGAACAAACCCCTAAGGTCAGGCCAGGAGGTCCTAATGAATTCTCCAGGGCCTATCGTAACCAACTCACCATTGGGTAGTACGACATCGAGAGCCAGCACTAACTCGTTAATATTACTCATGCTGTGTGAACCCGTGCCTCCATGGGCTATTGCGCCGCCTATCGTGAGTAATTGAAATGATTGTGGGTGGTAATCCAGGGTATAACCCCTTTCATTAAGCCACTTCTCAATGTCAATGACCCTGGCACCAGCCTCAACAATTATTGTCAAGTCCTCCTCATTGAACTCTAAGATCCTATTTAGCTTAGTCATATCAATCACGACACAGCCATCGTGATACGCACCACCAACAACACTAGACCCGCCACCATATGGAACGAGGCACACACCATACTTATTAGCGAGCTTAACAACATTAATCACATCATCAATATCCCTAGGCCTAATAATGGCTGGAGGTGGATTAGGGACGCGCCCAAGGACTTCCCTAAGCATGAGTAATGGCCACCAATCCCTCCTGAACACTAATAATTCATGACCCTCCCTAATGACATTATCCCTGCCAATCAGCTTCTCGGTCTCTCTAAGGAAATTTGATAAATCCACAATTAGCGTATAATAAACATAAATTAAATGCTATAGCACTATATAAGGTATATTTCCCATATAAACACAAACAATAAATCATAAACAAGGCATCACTAAGTATGCCAGGTTGGAAGCTGGCTTGGGAGGGTAGCATTAAGGAATTTCCTGACCTTACCGAGAGGGTTTGGGTCACGGAGCGACCACCGGGTGGTTGTTACAACTATATAGCATTGAGGGAGGTTAGGGGTAAGAACGTGACGTATCCACACCCAGTATTGATATTGCCGGGCATGACGTCGCATGGAGAGCAGTTGATCCATGTTTCGTGGCATGGAATACAACCAATAGAACCAGCGATACCAGACTCCATGATACCCATATACCTAGCAAGGCAGGGCTACCTGGTATATACTATTGATTACAGGACTCACTTCGTACTTCCAGATGTTAAGGACTTATCATTCATGGTTGATTGGGGTTGGGATGCATGGTTAAGCGATATCAGAGAAACAATCAATATGATTAAGGAGATTACCGGTAAGGATAAGGTCGTACTAATTGGGGAGAGCTTTGGCGGGATTGCCTCGATGAACTACGTAACGGCTTACCCAAACGATGTGAGGGCAATAGTGCTACTGGATGGTGTGCCAATAAGGTCCTCCGTGCTCCAGGCACTACCCATACGTAGCATTGAGGAGCTCAGGTCAAGCAAGTTATACGCAGTCCCCTCAATCTTAACAGGCGCTAAATACCCAGGCAGCATCATGAACACGGTATGGCTCAAGGCATTATACAACCCAACACTACCAAGCCCAGAACCCGGCTTCAGGACATTGAGTGACTACCTAATGAACATAGCCTATAACCAGGGACTGGCAAACCCATACTCATACCCAAACTCACCACCCCAAGCCATATTTGCCGTGATGGCAACGCTAGACCCGTACTGGCCTACGAGGCTGTTCATAGAGCCAATGGACCAGTTCAGGGCTAAGTACACGGAGGTTAAGGTACCAATACTCGCAGTGATAAGTGGATTATTCGGAATGAGGGCTGCCGACATCGACCTTATGAGGAGATTAACAAGCGACATAATAATACTTGATGGCTATGGACACCTAGATGTTTATGCAAACCCGAATAATGTTAAGGATGTTAATGAGCCTGTTCATAACTGGCTTGTTAGGGTTAAGGATTGACTGGAATTAATAAAAAGCAAATTTAAGTCCCCTGGATTTTCATCTTTAAGAAAGGCCATGGGCATTACGAAGGTTAAGGTGTTAATAAAGAACCCGGAGACTGGGCGAGTCGTGATGTGGAGTTGATAGTGGATACCGGCAGTGTTTTACCTGGATTAATAAGGATACTCTGGAGTCAATTAGCATTAAACCGAGTAGGGTCAGGCAGTTTAGGACCATAGATGGTAAGGTGGTTATGAGGAGTGTTAGCTTGGTCACAATTAGGTATGAGGGTGATGTTGAGGTGGTATTTGGCGAGTCTGGTGATGCGGAGGTCCTCGGTGTTACGGCACTCGAAACATTGGGCTTAGAGATCGTCTCAGTTAGTGGTAAATTGAAATATGTGGGTCACCTGGCACTGTAGATAAAGGCCTAATGACCTCCTATTTCTAAAGCCCTTAGGTTATTTCCTTTAAGTCATTTTCCATTACGTCTCCTCCTAATGATAAGTACTACTATTGCGCTAATTACGGCTATTATTACCGTATACATAATCGCCGTGAGCAGGTAATTAATGTACCAGGTCACAGTTATACTCATTGGTTTACTGACAGTGATTACGAGCCCAGGCTCACTTAGAAACACTCCATCACTAAATACCGTGTTAGGTTTAATCGTAAGTATCTCACCATAGTAAAGCCACTCAGTCATATTAGTTGTGTAAGTACCGTTGACGTTAACGGGGTATTCACTATATACCGTAACGAGGTACTGACGCTCAAAATTACTCAGGGATATGCTGAGGGGTGAATTAACAATAATGGTCTCATTACTACCAAGGTAGACCAGGCGTGTGCCATTACCTAACACGTAGTACCTAGGCACGAAGATTAATAATGCGGAACTCCTATTTGCCCATGCCGTTATTGAATAACCACTGATGTTCTGCAGCCCAGATAGGGAAACTATTATGGGCACGGGACTACTCACATTGACTTGGTACTGCTTCGTCCAATTAACAATGACTGTGTATGGATTATTAATTAGCAGATTAGTGGTGTTAATAGTAATTACGTGGTAGAAGCTAGTCCCTGTAAGGTATATGTAATAGGCATTAAACACCAGTCGCGTCTTATTACCGAGATAATAAATTTCTGGTTCATTAAGTGTTACCACGGAATCAGAATTGTACCAACCACCCTTACCATTAAGTAATCCGCTTACGTCATTGATCGTAAGCATATACTGTAACGTATAATTAATATACACATTGGTTGGTCCCTGAAGTGTTAAACCCAATGGATTTGCATTGATTGTGTATGAGCTGTTAATTATATAATCCGTAAATACAAATCTTGATTCATCAGGAACGATGGACACCATACTGGGTTCATTCAGTATTACCGTACTATTCACGGTATAAATATTGGTAATCGTGCTTTCATTAATGGGGTTAGTAATTATTAGCGGTATAAAGTACGTATTTAAGAACGCTAAATTCTCAAAGCCATTCACAATATTAACACTGCCATAACCAATAGGTATTACGTGAGCATTATATATTATTTCAGCGGTATCAGAGCCGAAACTCCACATAGACGGTATTGGCGACAAGTAGTAATCATATGGATACGGCCATGCAAAATAAAGACTTAGCGATGAGTCCAGTGAATTGGCGACCGTGCATTCGCTATTCCATGGTCCGGCAATAACTAACTCGGCATCAATGGGTAATCCTCTACCATCTTTTGTCGGTGAAACCTCCATATACGCTGATGTGGCCGTTATTTTTATGGTTACGTTGTCGTACCATGTTGTTGTTTGTCCGTTTAGTGAGTATCCGAAGGCTGCCCATGGGTAGCCATTACTATTCAACCCAACCTTAATGACTAGGTATATTGTGAATGGCAAAGACACCGACTGGGGCTGCTCAATGCCCCAATCATAGTAATACTGTTCATTACCTACAGCAGTACTTGACGTGGATATGGCGCCATTACCATTAATTAACGCCGAATTAAGTATACTACTACCACCTGTTTGATTCCATATGTTATCAAGAACCTGGAACTGATCACTCTGAGAATTGAAACGTACAACATCCTGCAACCAATAATACTGAGCATTACCGCTAGTTGTGTTTACGATTAATATGGTATTAAGTTGAATGCTAAACCAGTCATTACCTGGTTCTACAGAGCCTGTTAGGCATGAGTTAGGTTCTTGTGTTATGGCATTATATATTGTTGTTTCGCCTACGAACTCGTTCGTCTTATAGCTATAAGCCATATATTCATTGCCAACCTTCATTATTCCATAATCAGCGATACCCATTGGGTTAGCCCATTGTATGCTTGGTATCTTAGTTATCATTACTATGAAATTTACCAAGGCAGCGTTGTTTCCATTATTTAGTACCACCATGTAATAAGTCCCTGTCTCATTTACGTAGTAATAACCCGTGATATTACTACCACTTATAGAGTATAGATACCCGCTGAGGAATTTCCCAGTAGATGAGTAATTGTTAAATTGTTGCTTTGTCAGTATGTAAAGAGTTATTGATGAATTGCTCCAAACACCAAAATCAATATAATAACCACTTGTTAAATTCCAATAATTATAATGATACCAACCGGGTAATAAAAGCACTATATTACTAGTTATGTTGTTGCCGAAATACCCCAGTGAAGTGTATGGTGATAAGCCTACAAATTTAAACATGGTCACTGGAGGTATCTTAATCGTATAGCCCAGCAATTCATTAGTTGCGTAACTTAATACGGGACTTATGATTAGCAACGTGGTAAAGCTAAGGATTAATAATTCCAGAAATAATGGTGCAGTATTATTTCCCATAATTAATTAGTATTTTGGAAATAATTTATAAGAATTATTTCCTTTGGGTAAATAAAAAATAGAGTGTTAGGAGCTATCGAACCCTTAATGCTAATTGATAGATTATTGCCGATATAACTATTATAATGCCCATCACGATCCATAGAAATTGATAGCTTGTATTGATGAGAATAATCGACGCCACCATTGGGGCAACCGCACCACTTAACTGCCAGAAGAGGTTAGTAACGCCAGCAACACTACCGGCTAATTCGCCGCCGATCTTGGAAACGGCGGTTGAGTTTGCTGGCGTTATTACAAACCTGATAAAGCCCATGGACGCCGCCAACACCATTAGTGGTAATTCCCTGGTGACCACGGCAAGCAACATTGTTGAAACTCCGTAAAGCGCCTCGAATAACGATAAGGTATTCCTAACACCCAAGCCTCGGATTATATAGCCAGCGATTAATGTCGATGGAATACCCAGTAATGCGAGGAGCGAGTAAGCGAGACCAGCCACGTAATCGTTAAGTCCTATTGATAGGAAGTACTTATACGCGTATAGCGTTATTGTCCAGTATGACATAAAGAATAGAAAACCAGAGAGACTAATAACTATAACGTCACTATTCCTCAATAACCTAAGGTTTAATGCGCTACGTGCATTACTGCCATAACCCCTAACATTAATGGGCATGTATAGTGAGGCTATGATTATTGAGGTGAGGGCGATTATGTAATAACTCCACCTCCAACCAAGGACAATGCAGATCTCAGGTAGGGTAGCACCGGCAAGCACTATGGATAATGGCCAGGCGATGCTGTAATAACCCATGGCCACCGGCAGTTCAGGGCCGCTGAAGTTAATGGTCAATAACTTCACGGTTGCTGGGTAAATCCACCCAGCGCTCAACCCCATAAAGAGGCTGGCCACATACTCAACCCACATGGTACTAGCTACGCCAGATACTAAAGATGATGCCGCTAGGCCTATTAATGATATCACGATCACGTACTTAGGACCCACCCTATCTGAGATAATCCCGGCAGGTACTTGGACAACCACATAACCTATGAAGAATAATGAGAAGACAATGCTATCTTCAACAATGGTTGGCTTCAACGATGAGTATGTAGATACAATACTCCAGGCAAGCCTAGAGAAATAGCTCATGAAGAAGGAAGCCGACGCAACTCCTACCACGTACATGTCCCTAATCCTCATGCCCCTAACATAGAGTTGGGTCTTGACCTATTTATGCCATTTCCCTAAAGTGTTCGTGCAGCGGCGGCGTAGATTGGGTCTATTATTGAGTACTCATCATCCCTCTTCTCAACGATACTCATATTCACCAGCATATTGGCTCCGGAGAAAAGAGCATTTAAGTGCAACTTAGTTAATTTAGTTTTCACGTTAATTAGGGTTATTAAACGTTTAACTAAGTATAAAAGGGATTCCATACTGACGTAGCATTGATGGCAAAGCAGAGGAGTAGTGAGTTGATGAGGAATGCCACGGGCTTTCTTGGTTCACTGTATAATTCATTGGCTGGTCAGGCGCCGGCTTACAGTATAGCGGGTGGTGCAGCCCTAATAATGGGCAGCGCATACGCAGCGGCGCCATTAGCAATGTTGCTCACGTTGCTTGGCGTACTAGCTATCGTCTACTCAATATTCGTGCTCGCCCGTAAATACCCACATGCAGCGAGTTTCTACGCTTACGTGACGAACACAATCAATGCAAGGACGGGCTTCGTGAATGGCATCGTTTATGCGGTGTTCTATAGCATTGTTGGTGTTGGTTCGGTCGCCATAGCCTTCGCATACCTCGGCACGGAGGGCATATACGCAGTAACGGGCCACGTGATAAACCCACTAATCTTATTACCAATACCCATAGTCCTAGCCCTGGTACCCGCGGTCCTCGGTATAAGGCCGAGCATAAGGACTGAGATGACGTTGACCAGTATCGAGATAGCTATCCTATTAATATTCGTAATCCTCTCATTCGCAGCAAATCTTAATAGGCTCTCGGCATTACCATTCACGGTACAGGGAACCTTCGCAACAACACCCACCGGCATGTTGGCAGCATTGTCGGGAGGCCTAATCTTCGCAATAACCTACTTCATGGGCTTTGAGGTGAGTACGCAAATATCTGAGGAGGTTAGGGACCCGAGGAAGAGCGTGCCAACGAGTACGCTGTGGGCCACGGTATTCATGGGAATACTATACATACTAGTCACATACGCAATACTACTTAACATAGGCTACACACAAAGTGCCATTAATAACTTCGTGAGTATGGCCGAGGGCATGGGCCCGAACCCGGTCTACACATTGATAGGGCATTACCTGGGTACCGCAGGACTAGTATTATTTGCAATAAGCGTTATGCTCAGTGTGTTCGGGTGCTACCTGGCCACGCTAAATGCAACCGCGAGGATGCTCTATGGAATGGCAAGGGACGGATTACTACCCGCCTGGCTCGCTGAGACCCATCCCAAGTATAAGAGCCCGCACAAGGCCCTTTACCTAAGCACCGCTGTGGCTGTATTAACCATAGTGCTCGCATACGCCGCAGCATACGTGAGTGGTTACGTCAAGCCCCTGGAGTTGACTTATAATGCCATGGAGGATGCCTACGCCATAGACTCCCTATACTACGTACTAAGCCTAATACTCGTGGCGGCGGGAGCCCTGAGACTAACCACCTGGGGTGGCAGGATAGCCATAGCCATTGGAATAGCCATACTCGCAATAACCTTCTACTACTCAATAGTGAGTACTTGGTACCTGGCTATATTAATAGCGTCGATAATACTCACGGTAGCCGTATCATACGCCATAAATGCCAGGATAAGGAGAATAAAGGTAACGGTATGTCCATATTGTTAACGTTCAATTTAAGATAATGAGGTAATAAAGCTTAATAATGTATTAATCAGTTTATTCAAAATGCCAAAGACATCGAAATGTGGTAAGTTTATTTGCTTAAATAGTGACATTAAATTCCTGCTTGGTGTTAATTATTTTCCAAGAAAGTCAAACATAAAGATGTGGAGTAAATGGAATATGGACGATATCCGTAACGAATTAAATGTAATGAGAAGCCTTGGCATTCGTGCAGTAAGGTTCTTCATTATTGCCGAGGATTTTATGGACAATTATGGAAATATTAATGAAGACACGGTAAGAAAGCTTAAGGAGTTTCTGGACTTACTTAGGGAGTATGGTATAATTGGATTTCCAACACTATTTGTGGGTCACATGAGCGGGAGAAATTGGAGGGTACCTTTTCTCGTGAATGGTGATCCTTACGATGAAGAATCGATTACTAGGTTTACGCAATTCGTGACTAACATCGTGAATGAGCTAAAAAACCATGAGGCATTGGGTGGTTGGATATTAACGAATGAAATAAGCCTATTCAAAAGGCCTGAAAACAGAGATAGAGCCCTGGCATTTTTATCTGCCGTAACAAGTGCAATAAAGAGGATTGACCCCAATCACGTAGTATCGTCCGGCGATGTATTTTATGGGCCCATGCAGGAGGAGCCAAATGTTAGGGGTATGGTTGATTACATAGGTCCTCACCTATACCTTTATCATGATGACCCAGTACTGCATGGTTACTTATATGGCGCTCACCTAGACCTGGCGTCTAATGGTGGCTCATCACCCGTGCTCCTTGAGGAATTTGGCTTTAGCACGTTACAGTATCCCGAGGAATGGCAGGCTCGTTTTATAAACGAGGTCCTATATACGGCTATTGCGCATGAATCATCAGGTGCCTTTATATGGTGTTTCGCGGACTTTATAAATGATAAGGACCCACCATATGAATGGAGGCCTTTAGAGCTTGGCTTTGGAATAATTGATAAGTTTGGTAAGCCTAAACTAGCCGCGGATGTTGTCTCGGAGTTTTCAAAAACAATGATTAATCTCGAAGAATTAGGACTGTATAATAGGTTTAGGCGAATGCCGAAGACGACGGTAGTAATTCCATTTTATGCATATAAAGATTATGAATTTGTAAGCTATAAGGATTATAGCAGCGTACTTATGTCGGACATTTTATTAACAATGGTTGGTGCGCAGGTAAGGGTTGTTTATGAATTAGATCGGGAGAGGATTGGTGATGGTCTTGTTTTAATGCCTTCAGTTCCTCTTGCATTAACAAGTACATGGGATTACCTCCTAAGTAGTGTTAAGTCAGGTAGTAATCTATATGTCTCGTTACTTAGGCAGTCATTTCATGAATCGCCAACCCACCTATGGGATGAATTATTCGGTGTTAAGCCATCATCGTGGGCCGGGAGCAAAGGCAGGGTAATAAGTGGTAACGTTAAAATAAGCATTAAGCATGACTTTGGATCACTAAGGGCTGGTGATTCTCTATCAATAACTGTGGGTAATCCCACTTATCTATATGAGGTTAAGCCTACGGACGCTACCGTAATAGCCACGCTTAATGACGACTTACCTGTGGTGTTCATGACCAGAAGAGGTAACGGCGTTGTCATTTTATCGATAATACCATTCGAACATATAATCACTGTCACAGGGAAATACATGGAGGTTTTACCATTCTATAAAGCACTTATTGATTTAATGGGGTCTCAACAAATAGCTTATTCCTCATTGCCTGAGTTAGAGGTTCAGACATTTTATGGGGATAACGAACATTTACTGTTCATAATTAATCACTCCATAAATGACGTAGTGGGTAGCATTAAACTAAATGGTAAGGTGAGTAGAGTTGAGAGGATTGGGGGTCTTGGAGATGTGAAGCTGAACGATAACGTCATTAATGTAAACATTGAACGTAAATCAGGGCTAGCATTAAGGATTGAGTGATTAGTATGGTTAACAAATCAAGGTCAGGCTTAATGAATGCGTTATTAAGTACGGCCCGCTTTTATATTCAGTACGTACATAAGCCTGAGGTTGACATGGGTTTTGCCTTAGCTCTAATTTCCTACATATTAAGGGCTATTGCCTCTGGATACTTAATACCAATTGCATTAGCAAGGCTCACTAACTCAATGGTTAAGGAAAATTCCTCATTCTTCCTCACAAATTCCGTTATTTATTTCATAATTACCATGATTATTGTATCCTTACTATACGCGTCTTCCGAATGGTTATTTAGACCCTTTTGGAACAGTATAGCTAAGGCTATTGTTAATATTAAAGAGCTAATAATAAATAGGGTTAGTAATGATGGAATTGACAGGCTAAATAATGGTGATATTAACGATATCATTGGTAGGATTGTAAATGATGTTGATTTTGTGATGTGGAATATTGGTAATATGTATAATACCTTTATGCCAAATATACTCACTGCATTAACATCGATAATAACGATAATGCAGTTAGACCTACTAATTGGAGGTATTGCATTGGTTCTCGTACCCCTATCAGCGTTGATAATCGAGCCTTATGTCCGGGGTGTGGAGAATGCCAGGCGAATTGAGAGGAGTGCGTATAGTGAGTCAATACACAGGGTTGAGGAATTTCTCAAGGGGGACGTTAATAACGTTGATTTAGTCCGAGGTTCATTACGTAAATGGATCAATGGAATATCTAATCAAATAAAGTGGGATAGGGTTTATTGGTCATCGGCGTTGGCATATGCGTATGCGACGCCTTTACTATTATCCGGCCTGGGCATTTATAGGGTACGAACTAATGAAATGTCGCTGGGTAGTTTAATAGGCATTATATACGCTTCATTGAATGCCTATCCATCATTAATAAATGCGTTATGGGGCATATGTTTATTAGCTCAAAACGTGGTGCCGATCAGGAGAATCGAGGAATTGATTGAAGACTAGAGGATAAAATGCATGGTATATCATCTAACTATGCTAATATTGTATATCCTCCAATAAATCTCACTGCTGTTGATGTACATATTGCCAAACTCACTGCCTAACTCTATATCCATGAGCCATAGATTGGAAACATTATCTGGGCTTTTCCATATTGATGGGCACTTCTGTGGTAATAATGTCACCATGTAGTTCAAGAACGGGGCCAACCATACACCAATATTACCATTTCTATACCCACCATTAACTGGAACAAAGGCTATGTATGTCCAACCAGCCCCATGATTACAATTTATCAATACCATGAAGGTCTCATTAATTAGGGTTCCGTTTACGTAAATCGGTATATTAACGTTAATACCCGTATAGGCCCATTGAGTATTATAACCACTATAGTAAAGCCAAATCATCATCTCAGCATCACCTGGCCCAACACCAGTTACGTTTGGATCCCTGAGAAACCAAATATCATATGCCCAATCCATAGGTGTTGATGGACTATGTATCAGTGTGTAATTTACATAAATTCCTAGGTTAGGGTATGAACTTAATAAGTCATTTATCCTTTGCGGTAAATTAATTATCTCATTTACCGGCGACTTAAACCACGGACTTTTACCAACGAGGAATATCTCTGGGTAACCCCAGACCTGGCTCTCTGGACTTTTCAATACAGCATTACTTAATAACGCATAAAAGCAAAGTACACCCTTATTAGGATTATATGTCATCTTTGCATAGCCCTTACTAAAGTTTGCCAGGTTCCACATGTTTATGTATATCTCATACTTGTTATTACTCCACGCTATTATATACGTAGATGGTCCAGGTAATTCCAGTGAAGAGTTCAGAGTTAAACATGTATAGTTCTCTCTACAAATACACCTATTACTAATCGTTCTCGAACCCATCAATGTCAATTTGTTAGTGAGGAAAAATATAAGTACTATAGTAAGGACGATAATAATCACTAATATTGATGAAATAATTACGTACCTACGATTTACGAGTGTCATTTAATCGCCATGAGCCCTGGCTTTCTCCATATAAGTGGCAACGCACTAAATGATTTGGTTTTACACTGACTATTTTTGGCTTTACGTTAATGCATACATCACGTGCATACGGGCATCTAGGTTGAAATACGCAACCAACGAGGTTCACCTCCTCTATCTTTTCTAATTCAATTTCCAATTTCCTATCAAACTTCCTATCAACCTGGGGTATTGAAGACATTAATAATTGAGTATATGGATGCAGTGGGTTCTCAATAACCTCCTCAGAATCGCCATACTCCATGATTTCCCCTCTATAAAGCACAAGTATCTTATTGCTTATGTAGGATGCAAGTGACAGGTCGTGGGTAATAAATAGAATTGTTATCCTCCTCCTAGCATTTATATCATGAAGTAAATTCAGTATCTCAATCCTAAGCGATGCATCTATCATGGAGACTGGCTCATCCGCTATCAAAACCTCAGGATCAACTAAAAGCGCTCTCGCAATCATTATCCTCTGTAATTGGCCACCGGAGAATTGATGCGGGTACTTACCAAGAGTCTCATTTGCCCTTAGTCCAACAAATTCAAGGGCTTCTTTAATACGGTTATAAATATCACGTTCACTAAGATGATTAAAGTAATTCTTAAGTGGCGCCTTGAGTACACGATCCACCTTATGAACAGGATTAAATGATGCGTATGGATCCTGAAATACGGCTTGAACCTCTCTCCAATACCTTCTATTATCTATTTCACTTAAATCAACTCCTTTATAAAGTACCTTGCCGCTTGTTGGTTTCTCTAGCTTAAGTAATATTTTAGCTAATGTAGACTTCCCTGAACCGCTCTCGCCAACGATCGATAATACATCGCCCTTACTAACGTTGAATGTCACATCATTAAGAGCCACGATCTTGCTAGTACGGAAGAAACCAGCCTCGAACGCCTTCGTCAAGTTCTTAACTTCATATATGAATTCAGTCATTGGCCATCACCCTTAGCGAATAACCAGCATGTAACTGTGGTAGAACCAACCTTAACTAATGGTGGTTCTTTCTCTTTACAAATATCCATCCTGTAGGGGCATCTATCGTAGAAGCGGCAACCCTTAGGCGGATTCACTAAGCTTGGTGGCTCGCCTTTAAGTCCCTTTAACCTAATCTTGTTTATGTTTGTGCCGTACTTGGGTATCGACATGATTAATGCCTTGGTATATGGGTGCAACGGCTCCTTAAGTACGTCGTTGGCATTACCAACTTCGATAAGCTTACCAGCATACATTACCCCAATTTTATTGGCTAATTGCGCAATTACACCAATATCATGCGTTATGAAGAGCATTGACTTAACTCTACGTGATTCAACCAATTCATTTAGGAACTGAATAACTAACCTCTGTGTAACTACATCAAGCGATGAAGTTGGTTCGTCAGCGATTAGGAGATCTGGATCAAGTATTGTACTTATCATAATACTAACCCTCTGTCTCATGCCGCCTGATAATTCAAAGGGATACCTATCAAGGACCCACTTTGGAAGGCCTATCATTGATAATCGCTCAGGGACTCTGGAATTCATTATTTCCTCAATCTTTTCATCACTATCAATGTGGGATTTAAGGGCATCCCTAAGTAGACGCTTAATCGTTATTGTTGGATTAAGGGCATCCATCGCGAATTGAGGAATTAGCGATACGTGTTCCATGCGTATTCTTCTCAATTCCTCATTACTCAGTTTAAGTATATCTATGCCCTTAAACAATACCTTACCATCCACAACCCGGAGAGGTGGTTTAGCTAATGCCGAAATAGCTATGGCAAGGGTGCTCTTTCCTGAGCCACTTTCACCAACGATTCCTAAAACATCATTCTCATTAATAATAAATGAGACATCATCGACGGCCTTAACGGAAAGTCCGTTTTCAAGAAAATAATAAGCCTTCAACCTCTCAACACTTAATACATTCTCAGCCATTAAATCACCCCCTCAACCTTGGATTAAATATTTTGTTTAACCCCCTAACCATTAATATTAATGCTAGTGTCGTCCAGGCAGTTAGGAAACCAGGTGGTACATACCACCACCAAATACCGTAAGCGAATGCCGTCGCGATGACAGACCAATAAAGCATGGTACCCCATGTCGCTATTGAGAGAGATCCGATACCAAATAAGTTGAGCGTTACTATGGTCATTATTGCGGCATTAAATTGAATTATATATACGATTACGACATACGGCAGTATAACAGGTAAAATCTCGCCGAAGGCGATCTCAAACGAATCACTACCATTAAGCCTAGCCACATTTATGAAGTCACGAGCCTTTATACTCCTCGTCATGGGATCAACAGCCCTGACTGTCCAGCTCCAACTAAATAACCCTGTGAGTGTAGCTACTAATAAATTCGATATTTTAGGTCCAATGACGATCGAAAGTATCATAACGAATAAAGTAACGGGTATTGCGATGAATAGGTTCGTGAAGAAATTAATGATGTCGTTGATCGTTCTACCGAAATAACCAGCTATAACTCCTAAGACTATGCCTATCGCGGTCGCTATTGCACCTGCCATGGCAGCAATAATTAACGTCGCTGGGGTAGCGAATAACAACTGACTCCATACATCCTGCCCATAGAGTGTCGTGCCAAGGAGATAATGTGAACTTGGTGGTACACCAGGTGGACCAACAACTGCATCTGGGTGCTTATATGGCGCAATTATTGGTCCTATTATTGCTAGTATAATCACTGGAAGGAACATTATAAAGCCTGTTAAAAACGACCTATCACCAAATATTGACCTAAATAATGACTTAATCTCACTAATCTCAGGCATATGTACCCACCCTCACCCTTGGATCAATAATAACATAGACAATCTCAATTAGGAAGTTTGCAATTACCACCATGGTTATCACGTAGAACAGAGCACCCTCCATTAAGAAGTAATCAAGGTTTGTTATGGCATTCCAAATGATCCAGCCCATCCCTGGATACATAAATATGAACTCCACGGCACCTGCACTGACAAAAATCAAGCCCAGGTTAATGGCTAGGCCTGAATATTGAGGTAATGACGCATTTCTATAGGCATAATTCCTAATAATATCGTACCTAATGCCCAAGGATTCGGCATAAGTTATATAATTACTACCAAGCTCACCAACGATATTAGCCCTCATGCCAATGGCCCACTGTCCAATGGACACCAGAAATACCGATAAGAACGGCAATATCCACTCCTTAAGGAATGTTGATATAAAGTTCCACGTAAACGTCGGCATTGTGAACGTGTACTCTGATGTGAACGTTGATGGAAGTAATTTTAGATAGAATGTAAAGACCGTTATCAGTAGCATTGCGAGCCAATAGTACGGCGAATACGCAATGAAGTATAGGATGGGCATTAATATTCTATCAACATGCCTATTAAAGGCGGCTATAGCGCCAAGCTTATTACCAACCCAAAATCCAAGGAATATTGCCGGAATGAGCAGTGCAAGGTCATAAAATACGATGCTACTTATTATTTTAGCAACTGGTTCAGGAAATAACCATGCAGAAATACCGAAATTACCCTGAAAAATACCCTTCCAATAATCAATGAATTGAATGTATAAAGATTGGTTCAGCCCGAAATATTGATAAACAAAATTATACAACTTCTGAAGGGCCTGAGGTGAGTAAGTCCCTGCTGAACCAATGGCGGCACTTTCTAACCTACCAACTATTATATTAGCAACATTTATTGGTAACAACCTAGGCAGTAGAAAAACGAGACTATTAGCCACGAACCAAATTAATACGTAAACAAAAAATCTCCTAATTAAGTATCGAACATAAGTAGCAACCATAATTAATGATTGATTCATTAAGCGCTTTTAAGCTTTAGGTAGTAAAATTAGTAATTAAGGGTGCTAAGAGTATACTCTTAACACCCTTAATATTTAAATGCCTTTACCATACTTATAGATTCCCTGATGTTAAGTAAAGTGTCCCGTAAATATGTACTAATAGCAACAATAACCCTAACTATAGCGCTCGTATTAGTACTTATCTCAATACCAAGTAGCTACGCTCAACAGACGCTGACCTTTCCGAGAAATGAAACACTATACATAGGTGGCGCTATGTGGTCGCCACCAAGTAATGGCTTTAATCCAATAGTTTATCCGCCAACAAGTGAGGAGTTGTATCTTGTATATTTAACATTGTTTACCTATGACCCATTTAATGATTCATTAATTCCATTACTTGCTCAATCATTAAGCGTATATAATTCAACGGCAGTTATAATCAACCTTAGACCGCAGGCCACGTGGTCAAATGGCCAGCCTGTTACGGCTCAAGACGTGGTATTCACACTTGAGTTAGGTAAGAATTACACATGCACAAGGTGGAGTTGGGTGTGGGGTACCTGGACCGGTGCGTTGAAAAATGCCGTTGCCCTTAATCAGACATCGGCCATGTTGGTGTTCGTTGGTGAAATTAATTGGTACGCCCTCTACCAAGAGATATTAACGGATATGCAGGTGGTACCAGCCAGTGTTTGGTCAAGCGTCTCTAATCCATGTACATGGACAAACCCACCAGCAACCTCGCCGCCATACACAATAAGTGATGGGCCATATGAAGGCTATTACTATAGTGATACTGAACAGGTCTACATAAAGAATCCGAATTGGTGGGGTTGGAGTGTCTTTGGTATAAACCCAGATTACCCACCTGAATACGTAGTTAGTATGGTTGCAACAAGCAATGTTCAAGCACCTTCATTAATTGCCCAGGGAATGCTTGATTGGAATGGCTTCTTTATAATGAATGTTTGGCAGTATTATAATGAGAGCTTCTATACGTTCTATACGCACCCGCCGTATCAGGTACCAATAAATGTAGTTGCATTATGGATTAATTACCAGCAGTATCCATGGGACATACCGGCAGTTAGAAGGGCAGTCGCATTTGCAATAAACACGACAGAATTAGCTGTTATTGCTGAGAATAACCAAGAGAGTCCTGATGGCGCATGGCCAGGCCCAACCACGGAGTTATTTAACGCCTTTGGTCCATATTTCCAGGAGGTCATTAATACGACAATACTTAAGGAATATGGTTGGTACTATGACCCAAATGAATCTATAGCAATATTTGAGAGTTTAGGATTCCATAAGAATGCACAGGGTTATTGGGTGACGCCAAATGGCACGGTGCTTTCATTAACAATAATGGCACCAGCGGGTTGGACTGATTGGGATGAACAGGCAGAGTTGATAGCCGAGATGTTACAGGCCGTCGGTATTGACGCAACTGCCGTTACGCCTAGTTGGTCAACATTCTGGTCAGATCTTCAGACCGGTCAATTCCAAGCAGCTCTATGGAACCCAAGTGGTCTATTACCGGTGACGTACTTTAATAACTGGGGATATTACTGGGGTTGTGTTTCACCAACCATTGCTTGGTGCGACTTCGAGAGATTTAATAACTTAACATACAATTTATTAGTTCAGCAATTAATGTACACCAACCCAAGTAACTTAAGCGCTGTATTACCACTCTACTCAAAGCTTGAGGAGATATTCCTACAGACTGTTCCCGTTATACCATTAGTATATGGTTCGGCATGGTACGGATACTCAACTAAGTACTGGGTTGGCTGGCCTAATCAGAATAATCCAGGAGTTGCGTGGCCGTCACCTTGGTCTGGTTCTGGTGAAGTATGGGTTGTGCTTGGGCTGAAGCCTGTATCTGCCGTTAAGCCAAAGCCTGCTGTTTCCATTAGCTCATCATTACTTATAACAGTAATAATTGTTGTGGTTGTTATAGTCATAATAATTGCGATTGTTGCATGGCTAATCACAAGAAGGAGAAGAAGGTAAGTCATTTAGCTTAAAAGATAATTAAAATTAAATATATTTTTATTTATGTAATGATTAAATATATTATTGATGCTATTATAAACGATATGAAGTAGCTTATGTCGGCACCGCCAAGGGCATTGGCTACTGGGCCTACGAAGGGTATTAAACCTCCTGTCGCGGCGTTTAGGTTCATGAATGGTACCGAGATTAATAAGCCGATTACGTAGGCGAGTAGTGCCTTCCATATTACCTTCGGTCCGTTTTCCACGAGTTTCCAATCCCTGGTTTTATTCACGTAGAACATCACTAGTAGTATGCCGATCCAAGGCGTTATCCAGTAGTCTAGGAATAGTAGGAATCCCTCGTAGTAACCCACGAAGTTCAACCCACCGAGTACTGCCATTACCGTGCCAACCACCGCGCCGGCTATTAACGCTTGCCACCTCCTTGCCTTATTGTAAATTGCCAGGGCTGATAGGGAGTTGGTGTATATGTTGAGGACATTGGCAGCCAGTGCGCCTAGGAATAGGGCTATCACGGCTATTATGGCGTAGGCGACCCCGTAATTACCCATGAACTGGACAAGCACGGTCGGTAAGCCACTGGTGTTCCCAGTGGCTGCGCTGACGGCGAAGCCCACCACCTCACTCCATAGGCTGGCCAATAAGCCTCCGAGGGCCGCATAGGCTATTATCTTCGTTCTACTCGTGTTCTCCGGCAGGTAACGTGAGTAGTCGCTGGCGTATGGGCCCCACGACATTATGTAGCTGAACACCGTCGCCAGTGCTATTGCGAAGTTGAATGGATTGAAGGAGGCAGTCCTTACATAAGTGCTCAGTAGGTGTGGCTTTGACAGTGCTAGGGCTAGGGAGACCGCGAACATTATGCCCAATATTATTGATAGTACGTACTCAGACCTATGTATTACATCGTACCCAAAGAGTGCGATTATGAATTGAGTCAACACGGTTATGAGGATTGCGGCATAAAGTGGTATTGCTGGGTCTACGTAATTAATTATGTAACCACCAATTATCGCATTCACCGAGAACCAACCAAGGGTGCTAACCCAATTCGCTATTGCGAAGGGTAGGTTCCCAACCCTACCGTATGCAGCCCTTGAAATCATTATCTGTGGATAGCCGTAGGCAGGCCCCATGGCCGCCAAAAGCCCGACCAATAGTCCACCTAGTACATTGCCAAGTACTAGGGCGAGTACCAGCCAGGGAATTGGTAGACCCAGCATGTATAGTATTGGGCCAAGGGCATAGTCGGCTACGGTTAGGTTACTCGCAAACCACAGCGTGAATTGATACATGGTCTTACCATGCCTCATTGAGCTTGGTATGTGCTCTATACCGAGCCTTTCTATTATCGATGTCATTGGACAGAGAAGAGCAAATGGGGAAGTAAGCATTATATGGCAAAAATTGCGGTGACTCAGCACGGCTTAACTAAGTGGGCTGGGCAGAAAATGCCAAATTATCTCTTCACTATAGTGCTATAATGGATTATTACGCGGATTACCTCTCGATATATGATGATAGGTATGGAGTGATTGATTTTAGGAATAAGGACGTGATCGATGTCGGCGCATTCATTGGTGACACGGCAATTTACTTCGTAATGAGGGGTGCAGGTAGGGTTGTGGCTGTCGAGCCTCATCCTAAGGCATTTAAGGAGCTTGTTAGGAATATTAGGTCGAGGGAATTAATTAATAGGGTGATACCCATCAATGCAGCACTTAGTAGTATCTCCGGCGTGACATGCGTTCCCGTGGACATGGACCTGGGGAGTATAATGGCTACTTACTTCGGGCCTGTGGTTAATGATTACATGTGCGTTAATGGGGCTCGGGTCAAGTTAGTCACGCTGGGTGAAATTATTAATGAGACTGGCATAAACACTGATGTTTTAAAGATGAATTGTGAGGGCTGTGAGTATGACGTTATACTTAACGATTATGAGCACGTCAAATTATTCAGGGAGTTAATCTTTGAGTACCACAGGTGGGTCACTGGCATACCAGTTAAGGAATTACTCAACGTATTGAACAGGGACTTTGAGTGTGCCTTTATTGGGCATGTTCATGAGGATTATGGCTATGTTTATTGCCGGAGAATAACTTAAAATCAATGAATTAATTTCTCATAAGGCGATGATAGAGCTTATTGAGAAGGTTAATGGCCTTATTTATCAATTAAAGATATTCATGCCCATGGAGCCTGGTTACGTATTTTCATACGTAGTAAGGAGGGATAATGAGTGTGTAATGATTGATGCCGGTTACCCAAATACTGAGCTCCTTAATCCATTAATTAATGAGTTGAATAAAATACCGAGTTGTCGGTTAAATCTGTTATTCATTACGCATATGCACATTGACCACACTGGTTTAGCTGATGGGTTGCGCAGTAGGCTTGGGTTAAGCATTGTCATGCATAGGAGGGATTATGAACAACTTCTGAAGATGCTTGACAGGGACTTATTCATTAAAGAGTTCCTTGAATTACTAATGCGCTACGGAGTTCCCAATACTGAGATGGAACTCTATAAGAACGTAGCTAGTGGTTTATCGAGTAGAAGGAAATTGAGTATGTTTAACCCGGACATCATAGTTAATACGGAGGAGGAACGCATTGGGGGAGCGCATGTATTATTAACACCGGGTCATTCACCGGGTCACATATCGATAATACTTGATGACTATAGGCTTGCATTTACGGGCGACTTAATATTACCAACAATAACAACGCATGTTGGCTTAACCCCAATAAACCCAGGTAATCCACTTCGTGATTACCTGGACTCAATTATCAAGATTAAGAGGGCGGGTCTTAAGTGCATATACCCAGGACATGAGGGCGAAATATGTAGTGTTAATGATAGGATAAATGAACTCATTGCGCATAGGGTCTCAAGGCTATGTGAAGCGTTGAATGTGTTGAGGGGTAAGGAATTAACCATATTTGAGATTGCGAATAGGCTCAGGTGGATGGATAATAAGAAGTACGTAGACCTCGACCTAATGAATAGGTACATGGCATTAACGGAGACCGCAGCCCTTATTAAGTACCTGGAATCATTAAACATTGTTAGGGTGAATGGCGACTATAAGTACGGAATCGCTAAGGAGGTTGCGTGCGATATTAGGGAGTTAATACCACAATTAGGTTAATTAGGTTCAGAGTTACTAATTTATCAATGGATTTTGAGGATATTGAGGAGTTTATTCTCAGTAAAATTAGGGAGTCTAGGTTGCCGGGTCTGAGTATAGGCATTATTAAGGGTAATGAGTTGGTTTACGCCAGGGGCTTTGGCTTTAGGGATATTGATAAGGGCTTACCCGCAACACCGCGGACAATTTACGGAATAGGTTCAATAACCAAGTCCTTCACGGCACTGGCAATACTTAAACTCGCGGAAGAGGGTAAGTTAAGTCTTGAGGATCCCGTTGATAGGTACGTGCAGGTTAAGCTAAACCCATTAGGTGTGGTTACAATACACCACCTACTGACTCACAGCAGCGGCTTGCCAGCACTTGGCTACGCGGAGGCCTACATAAATGGTGTACTTGGTCTCGATAGCAATTGGCTACCACTGGCCACACCTGAGGATGTGTTGTCATTTATGAGGAATGCGGCTGATTGGGCAGTGGCAAGGCCTGGTGAGAAATTCTTTTACCTGAATGAGGGTTATGTAATACTGGGCTTAATAATCAGGAAGATTAGTGGTATACCCTATGAGGACTTCGTTAGAGAGAAGATACTGAAGCCACTCGACATGGATAGGACATACTTCAAAGCCGATGAGGTTCTTAAGGACCCTGAAGTCGCCACTCCATACATAATTGATAAGGAGGGTAGGCACTTACCGAGTAAGTTCCCATTTGGAATAACGTCAGATGGTGGGTTATTGAGTAATATAATTGATATGGCGAGGTACGTATCAATGCTAATAAATAGAGGTGAGCTCAATGGCGTTAAGATACTGGGCAGGGAGTGGGTAGAGAGGGCTGAGAGAGGCTACATTGATGTTCCTTGGAAGATAGTCAGTGATGAGAGGTACGGCTATGGACTAATAGTGAGTCAGGACTTCTATGGCAGGAAGTTAGTGGAGCATAGTGGTAATGTGGGTGTTTACACGGCGGATATGGCATATGTACCAAGCGATAGAATTGGGGTCGTTATAATGGCGAATGCCGAGGGCTATCCCCTATCAAAGATGGGAATTTACGTACTAAGCAAGCTGCTTGGTCATGACCCAAGTGAATTAAGGGCTTTTATGATTGAGGAGGTGAATAAGAGGTTAGAGGGCACGTATGAGGCATATAGCGGTACTGTAAAGATCTCAATACAGAGGCAGGGAGACTACTTAATAATGAAGAGCGTGACGAAGTATACTGAGGAGACGACAATACTTGTGCCAGATGAGGTAAGAAGGGATTACGCCAGATTCTACACCCTAATGAATGGGACCAAAATACCTGCTGAGTTCTTTATAGAAGGTAACAGGGTGACCCTCATTTACGAGAGATTTAAATTCATAAAACGAGAATGAGCAGTTAAGGTTTATTCTCGTAGAAAGATTTTTAAAGAACTACGTTATACGATATCCGTATGATTAGAATAAAATTTAACAGAGGTAATATAAGGAGGAGTGACTCGAATGAAGATGCCGATAGATATATGTATATAGATAATGTTCAAGAATACGGTAAGTATTATGCATTTATACGGCGTGTCCCAATGTGACAGTGTTACTTAAGTACTCCAGCGTTAAATAATGTCTGTGATTGTTGGCAATATAAATAATGTTCCTCCTGAGGATGTTTCAAAACTATTAAGAGGGACGAGGGGTTTTTACGTTCAGTGGTTAATAACTAAGGAACATGGTTCTAAATACGCTGTTAGGAGGTTCATAGTTAAGCCTGGCGGTTTTATGCCCCTTCATAATCATAAGTATACTGAGGCTGTTGTAATTCTCAGGGGTAAACTCAGGGTTAGGACTGATGGTAAGATATACGAGCTTGGTCCAGGGGACTTCTTCTTCACAGGGCCGTATGAGCCGCATGCAATTGAGAATATTGGCAATGATGAGGCTGAGTTCATATGTGTTATTTCCTATGAGGATGATATGTCGCTGAAGCCCCTGGAGTGATTGAATGTTTTGAACTTTATTCTTATGATTTAGGGTCAAAACAGCATGTTATATAGTAATAATTAGTGTGATGTAGATTATTTGTTGAAAAATAGTTATTAAGAGGTTATTATAATGCTCAGCTGATGAATCCAATTAATGATTATTTAAAGGATACTGTCAGGGAGTTACAAGGCGAGAAGGCTTTCACGTACCTAGCCAAGGCGCGTGAGGTGGCTGAGAGAAAGGGCATTAAGATTATATCCTTTGGCATTGGCCAACCCGACATACCAACCTTTGATAACATAATAAATGCAGCCAAGAAAGCCCTTGATGAGAAATTCACTGGTTACACAGAGACGGAGGGTATTAGGGAGCTTAGAGAAGCCATTGCTGATTACCTCAATTACAGGTATCACGCCGGCGTTAGGCCTGATGAGGTTATTGTGACCACAGGCACTAAGACGGCTATTTTCCTAGCCATAGCAGCCTACGTAAGGCCGGGCGATGAGGTTATAATACCAGACCCAACATACCCAGCCTACCCAGAGCTCACGAAGTTCTTCGGCGGTAAGCCCATTTACGTTGCCATGAAGTTTGACCCAGAGAATGGGTTTAGACTTAACCTAGAGACCATAGAGAACTCTGTTACCACGAAGACGAAGGCCATTGTAATAAATAATCCGCATAACCCCACCGGCGCCATTTTCAGGCCTGAGGAGGTTATGAAATTGCTTGAGATAGCTAAGGACTACAAATTACTGGTTATTGTTGATGAGATCTATGATAATTTCGTCTATGAACCTGGGGCCTTCAAAAGCGTCCTGGAGCTTGAGCCCGACTGGAGAGACTACGTGCTGTACACCAATGGCTTTAGCAAGACGTTCTCAATGACTGGTTGGAGACTTGGTTACCTGGTGGCGAGTAGGGGGGTTATCGAGCCAATAAGGAAGTTGGCAGCAAATACCTATAGTTGCCCACCAAGCATCGCCCAGAAAGCCGGTGTTGAGGCCCTTAGGAATGAGACATCCTGGAGGAGCTCCAGGGCGATGATCGATCTATTCAGGAGAAGGAGAGATGTAATGTATGAGGAGTTAAGGAAGATACCAGGCATTGAGGTTTGGAGGAGTACGGGCGCCTTCTACATGTATCCAAGGGTTAAGAAAATACTCGATAAATTGGGCATGGATGTTGAGAAATTCGCTGACTGGTTACTTGAGAATTACGGTGTCGTCGTATTGCCAGGAACAGCCTTCTCAGAAACAAATATGGGTAGGGAATACGTAAGGCTCAGCTTCGCGCTTGATGAGGGATTAATTAGGGAGGGCATAGAGAGGATTAGGAAGGCCGTGGAGGGAAATTAAGCAGTGTGATTTAGCATAATAATAAGTCGGATTTTTCACCTAAAGGCGTTATTCCTAGGTTACTCATTACATTAGTAATTATTTTCAGAGTCAAATCATCATTAGGATTGCTCGCAATACCTCTTATATTACCGGCGTACTTACATGGATTATTTATGAAATCCTCATTACTATACTGTATGAACAATTCCCTCCTAACTCCCTCACATAATATCCGTATAAGGACCTCCTTATCGCCATGGTTACGAATAACGTCACCATATATCGATGAATACTTCGTATAGACCTCAAATCTAACTTGAACGTAATTACCCGGGCTACGAAAAATAGGTCCCTCGACTATTAATGAATCAAGAAATCCATAATCATTAATAATAAATTCAACTGTTAATTCAAGTTCATGAAACCAAAAATGAACAATCAAGCAATCAAAGGCCTTTAAATACCTCGAACACATAATCCCACTCTCAGTACAGCTCCTTATACTCACGATAAGGTAAGTAGCTTAATCAATATTTAACATTAATGATTCACACGATACTTTACAAATAGCAAATAAAATCACAAAACTAATGATAGGATCATTCTAAAGAAAACACTGGAGAAACCTTTAAATAAAAGCAAAAATAAATAAAAGTAGCAAAATATCAGGTAAGCCCACTATCGTGGGCTCAAATGAAATCACTATCTCTTTTTTCTTTTCCAGTAATTATTGTACATATCATTTCCTGTTATATCAAATATTATTTTATCTTCTACAAGGGAATAATTGCAATATAATATAGAGATCTATAAAATCTTTATCCAGAACATACTAAAAAGATTTAAATGCATCCCTGGCAATAACTCATCGTATGAGTTTTGTTGAGGTTGGTCTTGGAGACGTGGTCGGGATTATTAAGGAGCTGAGGTCGCTTAGGGACTCAATTAGGAATAGAATCACTATTAAGGTTCCCAGGGATTACGTTATCGGTAATGTTGATGTTCTGGCTAGGCCGATGTTTACTGACGGCTTTGTCGTGTCCTTTAGGGTTGGTCAGAGTGAGTATAGGGTTTGGTGGTCAAGTATTGAGGAGTCATTGGGTGGTAAGAGCGGTGACTGGGGTGATTATAGGATTGTAGGTGGTAAGGAGCCGTATATCGAATTCTTAAACCCTGATGGTGGTGTTGCGGCTAGGGTTAGGGTTAATGAGGAATTGATAAGTAGGTTAGACAGTATGTTGAATGCGGCATTCCTACTCAGTGTTGCGGATTGGTTTATTGAGGATGATGTCCGAAGCATAGCCAACATAGCCAATGTATTCATGCCAGAGGACTACTCAGAGCTTAGGTACATCAGCGACTTCGTGGAAACCGTACACTCAAAGTTAAGTGAGTTAAACATCATTAAGGAACTTGAGGATGGCGTTAGGAGAATTGAACTCGAGTGCCACATGAATAACCATGGGAATAGGGAGATCGTCGACGTAATACCAGTCGGCAAGTACTACCTATGCCCAGAGTGCCTAAGGAAGGCGGAGAAGTACGTTGATGATGTGCTCAACAGGTGGAGGAACGTGAAGATAAGGGTACCACTCGAGACATGGCAAGGAATCCAAAAAAGTATAGAACAGACAAAGGAAATAATAAAGTCAATAACGGAAACTATATAAAATACCTCCTTCCTCCCTACAATGACTCAAAATAAAACAAACCTATTACAACGTTATTATTAATACATAATAGGCATTAATACCAATAAATAATTAATAATGTTTTTACGAACAATAAACAATGAATAACCCACGGCACACGTTACAATTCCACAGGATCACCCACCACAAACAATCACACCTATTAAATAGCCATAACGATAAAACCCAAACACAACGACCATGGTGCGGGGGCCGGGATTTGAACCCGGGACCTCCCGGTTATGAGCCCTACGCGGGGCTGCTGCCCCAGGGCGCTCTAGCCGGGCTAAGCTACCCCCGCTCCATGACCTTCTCCTTCTCTGGTTTAAAAGTGTTTTTCTATGGCCGTCTTATTCATGGTTATAGCCTTGGCATTCTTCTTCGTCTTCTTGGTCTTAGCGTGTATCTTAGCATGTATATGATTATTATGATTAGTATTAGGAGGAGTAGGGTTTGTGTTGGTGTTGCGTAATTAACCTGTGGTGTTGTTTGTTGGTTTTGTGTGTTGTTTTCGTTGTACCATTGTTGTATTATTGTGGTTATTTCCTGGGCTATCTGTGGGTTCTCTATTATTATGCCGAGTTCCCTATTGTGATTTAGTGAGTTGTAATCGAGGTTTACGCTTCCTACGTAAACGTAATCGCCGATGACTATCGCCTTGGCCGTTAGGTCTTTGATCATTACTGCGTTCAATTCGCTGACCGCTTCTTCATTCTCGGTATGTTGTCCAACGAGTATTAGCCTATCACTATGTGTCAGGATTAGGCCGTACATACCAGAGGATGGGTAGAGCTCCTCCATGGCCATGTAAAGTGTTCCTGGCTGACTGAGTAAGTCCTCTAGGTACTCCGCTGAGTTTATTGGTGACACCACAATACCTGGGTAATTAATCTGCGTGATTGACTCATTGTGGTAATCGGTGAGTATTATTTCGGCGAAGACTTGGGCTATGCTTGAGTTCTCAATCACGAGGTCGATACCTAGGTCCCTCTCAAAGCCGTAGTAGGTTGGGTTTATTGAGCCTATTATTACGGTCTCATTATCAACAACGAAGACCTTACTATGCACATAGTCATAACCGTAATTAAACGAAACGTGAGCACCAGAACTTATTAACTCATTAACGGCTGAGTACTCCTCCTTAGGTATCCCACCATACACATTACCCGACAAGACCACGTAAACCTCAACACCCCTCTGTGCCAAGTTAGCCAGCTCATTAATGAGAGGCTGATAGGTTAATTCATAAACCTCGGCATACACACAACACCTCGCTTCACCAATAACATTGAGTATGTAGGTTGAGTTCGTAGGTGAGACTACGATTGAGACTTGATTCGAACTTATAGCGACATACCAATTCTGTGCATACGAGTTTATGGATAGGGCAACGATAATAGCCAATACGAGTATTAAGACAAGCCTCATCAAGTCCTAATTCCAGCTTAATTATTTAAGCAAAGCACTAAAAGTACACAATGCCATGAAGACCCTAGAAAAATGCTTTTAAATTAGTGAAAAATAGCCGAAGATGGGCCCGTAGCTCAGCCAGGTAGAGCGGCGGGCTCTTAACCCGTAGGTCGTGGGTTCAAATCCCACCGGGCCCGCTAACTTTTTACTGATTCATAATCATGTTATTGTGCTATCGTAGATGTATTAACGAAAGACAGATTGTGTGTTTTATTTTGTATTAGAATTGAGAATTTCTATTATGCTTTTATGTTATTGTCCAGCCACCATCAACGATTATTAGGGCTCCCGTGATATAACTTGCCTCGTCTGAGGCTAAAAATGCGACTACAGACGCTATGTCCTCAGGCTCCGCCAACCTCCCCACTGGTATTATTTGTTCCATCATCTTTATTTGTTCCTCACTACCTGGCTGCATTGCGCCTGGCGTCTTGACGGCGCCAGGGGCTATTGCATTTACGGTTATTCCATAACGGGCTAATTCCAGTGCCAGGGCCCTTGTGAAGCCGACAATGCCGGCCTTGGATGCGCTGTAGTGTGTTAATCCTGCGAAGCCCATGGCATTACCTGCTACGGACGCTATGTTTATTATCCTGCCATACTTCTGCTTAACCATGTAGGGGACTACGGCTTTCGTAACATTGAAGGTACCATTTAAATTCACATTGATCACCCTATACCAGTCATCAAACGTCATTTCAAGGAATGGCTTGAATGGGTATATCCCAGCGTTATTCACCAAGATGTCGATACGGCCATACGCGTCATAGACCCTCTTGGCCACGTCCTCAGCCATCCTCGGATCGGTCACATCTAATTTCAGCGCCATTCCCTGACCACCAAGGTTCTTTACTTCATTGAGGGTTTCATTTTCCTTGCCCGTTATGTCCGTGACTACGACAATGGCGCCATCCCTCGCCAGCCTTAGGGCGATGCTTCTTCCTATTCCTTGTCCAGCTCCTGTGACTATTGCGACCTTATTCTTTAATATGGGCATAATTTATGTTTTAATAATTCAAATATATAAGCTTTTTCACAGTAAGTTATAATGATTAAATATTATTTCATTATAGATTTTTATCTTTAATAACATGGTGTTATTGACCGCGCATTCAATGCCTTGTCTCATAAATATGCGAATATTGAGAGTAGGTAATTTAAATGGCACGTGTTCTTCTGCGTAATTGGTTTATATGCAGGCCATTAAGGTGCGTGATTTAGTTAAGATCTATAGTAATGGTGTAAGAGCCCTTGATGGTGTTTCATTAGGTGTGGATGAAGGTGAGGTCTTTGCTATGCTTGGTCCTAATGGCGCTGGTAAGACTACACTCATGAGGATATTGACGACGCAGATAAGGCCAACCTCTGGCTCGGCCTATGTGATGGGTTATGACGTGGTTAGGGAGGGTGATAAGGTTAGGAGGGTTATTGGTTATGTTCCTCAGGAGTTTAGTGTTTGGATGGATTTAACTGGCTATGAGAACTTACTCATTTATTCGAAGGTTTATGGGGTGACTGGTAGTGAGGCGCGTAGGAGGATTAGGGAGGTTTTAGAGCTCATGGATTTAATGGATGCTGCGAATAGATTGGTTGGTACGTACTCAGGTGGTATGATAAGGAGGTTAGAAATTGCCACCGCGTTAATAATCGAACCTGAGGTTTTATTCCTGGATGAGCCAACGGTTGGTCTGGATCCAGCAGCTAGGAGACTTGTGTGGGAGAAGTTAATTGCACTTAATAAGGAAAGAGACATTACCATTTTCTTTAATTCTCATTATATGGATGAGGTGGAGATATACGCCAGAAGGGCTGCGTTACTTAATAGGGGTAAGGTTATCGCGCTGGGTACTATTGATGAGTTGAAGAGTTCCATCAGCAATGATGTTATTGAACTCGTAGTTAATGATGCTAAATTAGCCGTGAAGATATTGAAGGGGGTCAGTAATGGCGTTATAGATGTTAATATCATTGATGAGGATATTGTTAGGGTTATGGTGAGGAATGCTGATGAGTCATTGCCTATATTAATAAGTACTATTTTTAATCATGGTATATCGATAAGGAGGGTATCAGTACATAAGCCATCACTTGATGACGTATTCCTGAAATATGTCGGTAAGAGGATTAGTGAGATTGAGGGTAGTATGAGTGAGTTGAGGACTGTTAGGAAAGCTGTTATGAGGGGTTAAGTATGAGCAATTTCATTAATGCTATCCTTGCCTTTGTGGAGCTTGAAACACGTAGGCTTAAGTATAATAGGACTGAGCTTTATACGAGGGCTGTTCAGCCAATACTTTGGCTTGTTGTCTTTGGCCCCGTGATGGCTAGGGTTAGGGCATTACCCACCGGTGGTATTCCCTACATCGCATTCATAACGCCTGGCGTGATTATGCAGTCTGTGACCTTCGTATCCATTTTCTACGGCTTAACAATTGTTTGGGAAAGGGAGTCTGGGATTTTGAAGAAGCTATTAACGATGCCCGTCTCCCGAATGTCCATTGTTCTTGGTAGGTCATCAGCATCAATAATCAGGGCATTGTTTCAGTTCATAATAATAACGCCAATAGCCATAGCATTAGGCGTTAGGATCGAACCAAACCCAATTTATTTATTGCTTTCATTATTCATAGTGATGATTACGGCCATTGGATTCTCAGCATTCTCGATATGGATTGCCTCCCACATGAAGACTAGGGAGAGGTTTATGGGAATTGGGCAGGCAATAACAATGCCCCTATTCTTCGCGAGTAATGCAATATACCCGATAAGTATCATGCCCGTACCAATTAAGATTTTCGTACTTGTAAATCCATTGACCTATGCTGTCGATGCCCTGAGAAAGACGATGATAATAGGTTCTCTCAATGGATTAGTAATAGATTTATTAGCTTTGACGATATTCACAGTGTTATTCATCATATTAGCATCCATCGAATTTAGAAGGATAATTGAGTAGGAAGGCAAAACACGTATGCATGATGTGGTTTGTTAAATAACATTATAATGAGACATCACGTTGGTCATTGCGTATCAGTCGGTCAAGTATTCTTCATAGTCCGTCGGGTTTATCCTCATCATCTCTTAACTTAGAATTCATGCGTAATTTTTAATTTTAGGCGTTAGGCGGTCTCCTCAATGTTTCAGCAGTTTTATGATTTTATGCTTGGGATGGTCTTTGGTTTCCTCCTTGCCGTTCCCCCTGGCCCTATGAATGCGTTGATAGCTGCTGAGGCTACTCGGTCGCCTATTCATGGGACCAGTGTTGGTCTTGGGGCGATGTCTGCCGATGGTATACTCATGGTTATTACCTACCTCTTCTCCAGGGTTTTGGGTCATTACGTGTATTACCTATACTTCATTGGTTTTGCGGTGATGATTTACCTAGCCGTGTCAATTTTAAGGTCCACCTTCTCTCCTAGGAGCTCCAGTGGTAATAGGTCTGTGCTCCTTAATTACTTTATGGGTGTTTCCATGGGTTTAACGAATCCGTATCAAGTCTTTTGGTGGCTCACGGCTGGTCTATCATTCATGAGCATATTCGGTATTTTCAGCATAGTGGGTTTGTTCACGGCAATACTCATTTGGGTCTTTACGTTTCCATACGCTGTCTATGTTGGTAAGGTTTATGGTGGTTCCAAGGTTGATTTTGCGGTTAAACTCGTCTCGGCGTTGGGCATAATGGCCTTCGCCATCTATATAATTATTCACGCGTTAACGCATTTCATGTAGAGGTAAGTTTATAAAGTTGAAATTATAGAATAGAATGTGGATCTAGACGAACTAGCACTATCTGTAATGGGACCACTAATCCTAAGGTTAAGGAATACGAGGATTTACGAAAGGCTTGAGAAAAGCCTTTCATCATCATTATCATTCACGAGCCCTGAACGTTATTTAGCGAGGGTCTTATTTATAACAACAATAATGCTCGTAATAACGGCTCCACTCGGTATCCTTCTCATAACGCTAAACCTAAACAATGCATTAATACTACTTAGAATGAAACTCCTCTTTTCAACCCAGTACGGTATTAGGGATCTGGTGCTAATAATCATTGGTGTTGTCCTCATATTCATGCCATTGATAGTGTATGAAATAATGATTGGAATGCCAAGAATAACCTCAAGTGACCTCGCCTTTAAGGTTGATACTGAATTACCGTTTTTCGTGGCCTACGTCTCTGCGATAACAAACTCAGGGCTTTCGGTGTTTAGGGCTGTGGAGAGAATTGCCGAGGCGAAGATACTGGAGGTCGTGGGTAAGGTGGCTAGGTGGGCATACATTAGGTTTAAGGTCTTTGGTGAGGATCCGTTGACGGCCTTATCAAACGTATCATCTGCAATAGAGAGTAGGATGCTTAGGGAGTTCATTAGTGGTTACATAACCACGGTTAGGACTGGCGGTGACGTTGTTCACTACATAAACACTAGGCTCCATGACATTGTTAGTAATGCCATTGAGCGCATGAATAGGGCCGCCGAGTTCCTTGGAATGCTCATGGAGAGTTACATAGGTTCAGCAGCAATACTCCTAATTGGCTTGGACGTGCTTTACCTGGCACAGGCCGTGACACCCTTCGGTAATAGGTATGCGGCCTTCATGCAGGCAATAAACTCGAATTACATGTTCGGTCTATTCGTTGTACCTGCAATATCAGTAGCGTTCATATACCTCGGTGAGGTATCGGCTTTCAGATCACCATACACCGACTATAGGCCCTATAAGTGGGCTGGCGCTTCGTTGACTGTGGCTGTGGTGCTCGGTGTTCTTGAGTATGTAATGTTATTTCACAGAGATTTGAGTAATAGGATTTATATTCGTGGATTGCCGATTCCATTGGATTTCACGATAGTCTTTGGCTTAACTCTGGCTTTATCCTTCGTGCCGACCGCGATCTACTCCATGAGGGTTGTTAGTGAGAGGTGGGAGATTGATAGGGAGTATGCGGAGTTTCTTAGGGATGTGACTGAGTTGAGGAAGAGTGGTTTTACACCTGAGAAGACCTTTGAGACCTTGAAGTACACCAGGAGGTATGGTGCCTTTGATAAGTACCTAGATACCATGGTTAGGCAGATTAGGTATGGTGTACCGATTAGGGAGGTCCTATCATCAATAATGCCCAAACTACACAGTTATTACTCAAAGGTCTTTACATTCCTACTTACCGAGACGATAGACCTTGGTGGTGCATCACCACAGGTCCTTGATATGCTCGCAAGCTTCGCATCGTCAATAGTGAGTGTCCAGGAGAACATGAGGGCTAGACTAAGGCCTCTGAGGTATGTCCCATACATTGGTGCCGTTATTTTGATAGTTACATTGGTGGTTTTGATATTCTCCGTGGTTGCAATAGTCACTAGGGTTGGTCCTGGTGGTGTTGCTGCTGGTGGGCCTACGTCTAGCCCATTAATCAATTTATTAGCCACATCATTCTCCTTCACAATAACGATTGACTCATTCATAATGGGATTAATAGCTGGAAAGCTTGGTGAGGGTGAGTTATCCCTTGGGTTTAGGCATGCGGTGGTATTGACGTTGATGGTGGTCCTTGTCTACGCAATGTCGCCGTTCCTAGCGAATGCGTTGTTTGGTGCCATGTCCACGCCATCAACGAGCGTACCGTATTAAGCCTAGCCTGGTGGTACGGTCTCCATTAAATAATCTATGTACTTAAAAATTGAGTCGAGGGCTGGCGACTCATAAAATGATAACTTAAGACTCTCTATTTCCAATGCCTGCCTAACTATTGGGAATAGGTCATCATATGGAATCACGTGGGGCTCAATGCCAACAATATCCCTAAGGAGTTTTGTCCATGGATGCCCACTCAATGCATCCACGGGATACTTAATATTTAACATATTTAATATTGGCTTCAGTAACTTATTACTTGCCTTTAGGTCACGTATTAAATTAACCACATTACCAACAGCCCTCAAGCTGCTATGGTCAGGTATGGCAATAAGAATCGCGTTAGTGCTAACCTCAAGTAGCGTTATTAATGTGTCATAGGATAAGCCGAGGGCTGGGGTATCAATTATTACGTACAGTGGTGAAATGGCTCCCACAGCATTTAATAAGCCCCTGAGTAGGTACCTATCAATCCTAACCTGACTTGGGTATTGACTAAGGGATGCCGTGAACACGAGCTTAAAGGTGTCATTATCAATTTGCCAGGTCTTCACGTAGAATGTGGAGAGTGGATCGGGTATCTTACCCATGAAGTAATCAGCCAGTGTGTATGGCATTTGTTCCTCAATATTGCCGAGCATTAGTAGGGTTGCCGTACCACTGTCTAAACCCAGGTCTATAAGCACGACTGGGTATTGAGCCTTACTCCTTAATTCATAGGCTAGTATGACGGCCATGTTCACGGCTATCGTAGTCTTACCCGTGCCGCCCTTCGTACCACTTGTTATTAGTATTGTCTTCACAGAATCACCAATTACATAATGCTTATTGAGTTAGTAAATAAAAATTACCAAAGTTGATGATCAAAAGACGTATGTAAAGCCTAGCATTAGTAAATTCATCTCTTTGGTTTCCTGAGCGGTCTTCTCTTAATATCGTCAGGGCTTGGTTTATTGCTTTCCATCTCAAGTTTAACGAGCAGGTTCTCGATGTCCCTATTTATCATTAGTATACCCAGGATGTTAAGTAGGAACCCTATTATGAATAGTGATGATGAGAGTAATATATTACTGAGGATTGCGGATAAGGCGAACCCAATGATCATGAATACCAACCCAATTATTGCAACCATAAGGCTTGTCCTCATCGGTAATAGTAATAACTCCTTAGGTATTTATACTTAATGAGTTACGGTCATGATAAGTACCTATCCAGACTGTTACTGAGTAACTTCCTCACCGTGGACCAACTCCTCCTAACAATAGGCGGTAAATCACCATGTCTCTTTACCCAATCCCTAAGAAATGCCATGGTCCTTGGATCACTTGGATAGCCACTACCGAAATCTCCATACTCTCTATGTAATTCCTCAATTATCGAATCCCTAATCACCTTAGCTACTATGCTTGCGGCAGACACCACAGGTATTAATTTATCAGCGTTGTTCATAGCCACAACCTCGACATTACCCACAACACCCCTCTTAACCATGTCCCTATATCTCTCGGGTCTTGGATCTGGCGAATCAATATACACTACCTGGGGTGATACACTATTCAATGCCCTGTTAATTAACTTAATGGCTATCTCAACCTCAAGTATGTTCAGGGCATTCATATATACGTAATTATCAATGACCCTGGGTTCTACGATCTCATAGTCAATGTAGTTTAGTGTTGATTTAAGAATTGAAAATAGACGAGCCCTACCGGCCGGACTTAACTCCTTAGAATCCCTAATACCCATTGCCTTTAACCTATTCATATCGTTTGTAACGGCTATTGCCATGACCATGGGCCCGATGACAGGTCCTCTACCAGCCTCATCAATTCCTCCCACGAGCACTTGCATTAAGAGCCTCTCTAATCACCTTCTTAAATTCCTCACATTTAATGGGCTTATTTCCATAGATTGCCGCCTCGTAATAATCAATTAACTTATCAATAATGTCATTATTGACCCTGGGATCTCCCGCTAAGTAATTACGAATGTCCCTATGGGTTAATGATGGGTCCCTAATACCAAGCCTTCTTATGAGCCCTGCAAATAATTCATTAATGCATTCCTTATCGTTATATACCTGATACTTAAGTACTGATGGTGATATCATTAATAATGTAATTAGGGCTATGGTCGTGATCAATGAGGAATCAATTATTGCATAAACAATTGAACGATTTCCGCGCATCTTCATACTCATAATACCAGTCTTATTGGATGGTGAATTACCTAATTGCGTACCATGAATTACCAACGCGCTATTATTTATTGCGGCGTTAATTGAGAATTCTCTCTCCAGTTGGCCTATGTGGTATGTTCGTTGTCCAATCATCTCATAATCCGAGGGATAGGTGGTAATGTTAATGCCTAATTGGGCAATGGCCTTATTATTGGTAACGCCTAGGCTCACTGATGCGTTTATTGGTATTGTCTCGGCAATGTCTATCGTGCCATTGGCATATATAATGCCGTTAATTAGGAGGTAATTACCACCTATTAATCCAATACCTGTGAAGGTTGCGTATTCCTGGTTCAGTGGTTCCTCTGGTGATATTAATATGACTATGCCGTTGCTTGTGTATGTACCGTTAATTACCGACACACTTATTACCGGCCAATTAATTACATTGTAAAAACCCACATATGTATTCCCAAGTACATTAATTGATGAAAATAGAGCAGGTAATAAGATGAGCATAAGAAATACTGCCTTAAGTACCAATGATTTATTAATTGGCATTATTAACAATTAATGATATGAATTTATTAATAATGCTTTTGCTACTTGAGGCGCTGCAGGGAAATTCATCGATGCCCATCAATGCATCAATGATTTATATCGGCAGTGCATTCTCAATCACGGTATACCAATTATCATTTAAAAACGTCACAGGCTACCTAATGACTCCTCAGGGTATTTACGAGGGCACCTTCGTGGGACTACTTAAGGTGGGTAATCTAACGTACATAGGTACATACCACGGCTTAATAAGTCACTCATTATTCATAGGGTATTTCACGCCCATAATTGCCTATGAGTCCGTGTCAATACCCACGGTATTAATGCCGGGTAATTACACGGGTTTTGAGGCCATTGCGCAGTCTAAGGTGCCTGTCTACTTAAGGTACCTGGTCTTTAATGAGTATAGCAATGGGACCTTGGTGAATACGCTATCTTTAATCAGCGTCAATACTACGAAACCACCATTAACCATATGGTTCAATAATGGCTATGATTGTGTTGAGTATTCCATAAACATAACATTCAATGAGCCCATGAAGATAATACCAATACCAGTCATTGTTAATACGCAGCCGCCAATATCGTACTTCGTGAGTAACGTATCAATAATAGGCGTATACCCACAAACGGAATTAACGTTACTTGAGCCAGGTGACGTCGTTGTTGCTGAATCACCAATTAGTGAGGCGAATTATACCATGTATGTTTGCAGGAAGATTATGAGCACTAGTAATTCCAACTTCCTGTATGTAATTGAGTATCTAGGTCCTACCGGTATTTCATTATCGAATTCCATCATCACGAGAATATTCGGCATTGAAAGACCGAACAATTTAATCTCAGTGGTCAATAGGGTATTCTATGTGCTAACTAGTGGTAGGTACGTGGTCATTACGTATTCCGTGGGTCCAAATAATCTACTTAATACCGGTAAAGGCTCAATAATTGACTTTACCGCACTTGCGATGGCAGTATTAAGAAGTTACGGCATACCAACTCGAGTGGTTCTTGGTTTTTACGGCGTCAGTATTGGTAATAATACCTACGTCTTTAGCCCAGAAACAAATATTCTATGGGATGAGTCATTCGTTAACGGCTGGGTTATGTTTACCCCATACCCAATCCCCAGTAAGTCAACACTGGGTGTAAATCTGGCGGATATAGCATCATCAGTAATAGTCGGTCTAGCACTTGTTTTACCCTGGATAATTGGCTACCTAATATACGTGTTAATAAGCCATGTTAGGGCGCGCTGAGTTTAAAATATATGCGTGTTTTCATTGATTTTAGGTAAATAATAATGGACACGGTAAATGCCAAGCAGATTGTGGATAAACTATTGAGGGAGGTCTCTAAGTCCGTGATCGGCTATGAACATGAGGTTAAACTACTCTTCGCATGCCTAATAGCGGGTGGCCATGCATTGATTGAGGGTTACCCAGGTTTGGCTAAAACCACGTTGGTTAAGGCATTCGCGAAGGCCCTCGGTCTCTCCTTTAGCCGTATACAATTCACACCTGACCTATTGCCTAGTGACATAACGGGCTCCCTCATCTTCAACCCAAAGATTGGGGACTTTGAGGTTAGGTTTGGCCCAATCTTTGCTAATATAGTCCTTGCTGATGAGGTTAATAGGGCTCCTCCTAAGGTTCAGTCTGCTTTGCTTGAGGCTATGCAGGAGGGTCAAGTGACAATTGGTGGTAAGTCCTATGAGTTGCCGAAGCCCTTTATGATAATAGCCACGCAGAATCCCATAGAGCTCGAGGGAACATACCCACTACCAGAGGCACAACTAGACAGATTCATGATAAGAATAAGACTAGGATACCCAAGTGAGGATATTGAGATGAAGATTGCTGAGAATATAGATCTCGGTAATGTGGGTTCAATTAATACTGTGGTAAATAAGGAGGAGGTTGAGGCGCTTCAGTCTCTTATGCGGTCGGTATATATTGACCAATCAATAATTAGGTATATCGTGAATCTGATAAGGGCTACGAGAAACGCCCGCGATGTTAAGTTAGGCGCAAGCCCAAGGGCTGCGCAGGTACTTAGTAAGTTGGTTAGGGCCTGGGCTTTGTTGGATGGTAGGGACTACGTAATACCCGATGACGTGAAGGTTCTGGCGCCTTACGTCTTAAACCATAGGGTTATAACACTTGGCGCTGATAGTACTGTACTAATTAGGCAGTTACTTCAGCAGGTACCGACGCCACTCATGGAGAGGGTGCTTCGTAGGCCATGATACGCGTAATACCGAGTAATAAGTTATTGATTATATACCTCGTTCTCTCCGGCATTATCTACATTGGATTGCTGGCTAATAACCTGTTCGGTACGTACTTCGGGTTAATACTCTTCATAGTGTTTACGTCATACGTATTGTCGTGGTACCTATTAGCGATGCTTGCGGCATTGTATTCGCGGCTAATCTTCGAACAAAATAGTATAGAACTTACGGTAGGCTCTTCGACTATCATCAATGCAAAGGTTTTATCGAGAATACCAATACGATGGGGAGCAAGGCTTAACTTAATTCATTCGCCCCACGTTCAATCTAACGTATTAAATGTTAAGATTAATGGTGAATTCACGGTTAAATTAATGGGTAGGTGGATTGGAAGCGCCAGGGTTATTGGTGGGGTGATGGAATTAGAAGATTCACTGGGGCTTTTATCAATTCAGAGATTACTTCTTTGCGATTGTGCTGAAATTATTGTAAGGCCAAGGCAGTTAATTAGTGCTACTGATAGGATGGGTGTTGGTGGTTATACAGGGCATGGCTTGTCAATGGAGGGTAGACTGGGTGATTTTAGGTCGTTATTGATTTACGACTACGAAAGGCCTGCCTCATCAATACACTGGTTAACGAGCGCTAGGGTTAGTGAGTTAATGATGGTTAATAGGAGTGAGTATGGTTCATGCCCCATATTCATAATTAATGTCTCATCAAGGGTATTAATACCGCAGGATGGTGATAGACCCATTGATGAGGCCCTACAGATTATAAGTGATTCATCTAATTACTGCGGTGAGGTTAAGGTAGTACTTATACGTAGGGGTTATGTTGAGGAGAGAGTTGTAAGTAGGGGCGTTATTCCTTACCTGGAGCGTGAAATAAGAATTAGGGTAATTAAGAGTTTTAGTGAGAGTGATATGTTTGTTGATTTGCCAGATTATTTTCGTAAGTATTTAGATAAGGACGAATTACTTAACATAGCCTATATCAGGACTTCCATAGATGATGAGCCATTAATTGACGAATTAAGTAAAGTAGTTAATGCCATAGGTAGTAGGAGTAGAATTGTTTTGCTAAATTTTAAGACAGTCGATGGTTGATAAGTATGGCGAGATTAAGTGACTATGTTTCATACATGCTGATTAGTGTCATATGGCTAATACTGGAATTAGTACTAACGCGTTATCCTCAATGCTCTAATACGGCGCTTCTAGGAATAATAATTAATGTCATCTCCATGATAGTGGTATCATATAAGTACATATACAGTAGGTACCTGTTCATACTTAACATGGCATTATTAACGATCATGGGCTTTCTAGTACCACCAGGCATAATAATGCCGTATATAATCACACTAATAATAAGTATTGTGTTATACCTATTACTAATTGGTATGCTTGAGCCTTACTCCCTAATTCTATCCCTACTTATAATATATCTATCGTATATAATAGAGAAAATGCTCATGAAAGTATCGGCATTTTATGCGCTTGAAACATTAGTTAAGGAGGTTGGTGTTAATGTGAGTTTGTTCATGACCTTATTTACTTGGTACCTTTCATTATTTATAATCTCAATAATCATAGCATTATTAATAATACTTTTGAGCAAGAAAGTACTAACTCCTAGTTCCTAGTAATACTTATTAACATAATAATTTTATGAATTTATATGCCTGATCCCTTCCTAACGGATGAGCATCAGCTCATTAGGAACAGTGTTAAGGAGTTTGCGGAGAGGTACATAGTGCCTATAGCTAGGAAGATGGATCTTGAGGATTACTACCCTAGGGATTTGATAAGGGAGCTTGGTAAGCAGGGCTTCCTAACTCCATCAGCACCGCCCGAGTATGGCGGACCTGGCATTGATCTTAGGGGTAGTGTTGTGGTTGTTGAGGAGTTAAGCCGGTACAGCCCAACCCTGGGCTTCATTACGGAAATAGTGAATGATAATATAGTGTATGCCCTGCTTAAGTACGGTAGTAATAAACAAAAGGAGGAAATATTACCAAAAATCGCCAGTGGTGAGTGGGTTGCATCGTATGCCCTAACAGAGCCATGTTGTGGCACCGACGCTGCCGCCATAGAAACAAGGGCTGAGCGGAGGGGTGGTGAGTGGGTCATAAACGGTAGGAAGATTTGGATTACGCAGGGGGCCTACGCAGACATCTACCTGCTCTTCGCGAGGACAGGACCTAAGGAGGCTAGGCATAGGGCAATAACCGCATTCCTAGTAAGGAGGGGCGATTGTGTTGAGGTTAGTAAGTTGGAGATGATGGGTATGAGGGGTGCCGGCGAGGCCGAGGTTAAATTTAATGATTGTGTTGTTGGTGATGACGATGTATTAGGGAAGATTAACGAGGGATTTAAAATAGCCATGGTCACACTTGACCTAGCCAGGATCGGCATATCGGGTGTAGCCGTCGGGCTTTCTCAGGGAGTTCTCGATGAAGCTCTTGAATGGGCTAAGACGAGAACCGCCTTTGGTAAGCCACTAATTGATTGGGAGTGGATTCAGTTCCAGTTAGCAGATATGAAGGCGAAGCTTGAGATTGGCAGGACAGTGACCTACAAGGCTGCTTGGCTTTATGATAATAAGGATCCATCATTCATACTCTACGCCTCAATAGCCAAGCTATACACGGCTCAAATGGCCGTTGAGATAGCGAGGGATGGCGTTCAAATACTCGGTGGTTTTGGCTACTCTAAGGAGAGTTTCTCTGAGAGGGCCTACAGGGATGCCAAGGTGCTTGAGATCGCCGAGGGTACCAACGAGGCGCAGAGAATAGTAATTCATAGAATATTGGCAAGGGGATTACCGGAGGTAGAACTATGATACCGATAAGACACCCATCATTAACAAAGGACCATGAGAAGTTCATTGAGTTAGTTGATGAGTTGAGTAGAAGGTTTATAGAACCTGTGGCCGATAAAATCGATAGGGAGAATTACTACCCGCGTGAGGTAATTAGGGAGTTGGGCAAGAATGGCGTATTAGCTCCAATATTACCGAGGGAATATGGTGGTTATGGGATGGACGTTTTAGGTACGGCGCTGTCCATTGAGATTATATCGAGGTATAGTGGGTCTATGGGAATACTAACTGAGGTACAGGGATTCCTGGTAACCGACGCATTCTATACGTATGGCAATAAACAAATGAAGGAGGAGTTAGTTCCTAAGCTGGCTAGGGGTGAGTTAATAGGTTCGTTTGCATTAAGTGAGCCTTGCTGCGGCAGTGATGCCGCTGCCATTGAGACTAGAGCCGAGAGGAGGGGTGGTGAGTGGGTAATCAATGGGAAGAAGATGTGGATTACCCAGGGGCTCTATGCTGACGTGTACTTAGTGTTCACGAGAACGGGACCCAAGGAGGCTAGGCATAGGGCAATAACCGCATTCCTCGTGAGGAGGAATAAGTGCATTGAGGCTAACCCAATACACGTCATGGGTATAAGAGGGACGGGCACCTCCGAATTGACATTTAATGATTGTGTTGTTGGTGACGATGATGTTGTTGGCAAGATTAATGAGGGGTTCAAAATAGCCATGGAAGCGTTGAATCAGGGTAGGATTGCCGTGGCCTCCGTGACTTTAGGCCTCGCGGAAGCTGCCCTCATGGAAGCACTTGAATGGGTTAGGAATAGGAGGGCCTTTGATCAGCCAATGACTAATTTGGAATGGATTCAATTCCAGTTGGCAGACATGATGGCATACATAGAGACAATGAGATCCATAGTATACGATGCAGCATTACACTTTGATCGTAAGTATGAGGACTATTACGCATTTGCATCAATAGCTAAATTAACGTCAGTGCTCCTAGGCATGGATGTGATCAGGAGGGCTGTTCAATTAACGGGGGCTTATGGCGTGTGGAGCAATAGTAAGTTGAATAGAATTTACAGGGATGCCAAGCTTATGGAGATTGGTGAGGGGACCAACGAGGTTCAGAGAATGGTTATTTATAAGTGGTTAAGTAAATACCTAGGCTAATCAACAACCTGCGTATTCCATGGCCATCCTCAAAATCATCACCAAGTCCTCAATCCTCAACCTACCGGTATTAGTATTTCTTGGGCTTGGGTGGTAACTCATGAATATCCTAACGCCATTAAAATCAATATAACCACCATGCTTAAACTCAGCCTTAATACCCAGGGCTAGTTTAATGCCAAGAAACGCTATGTGGCCCAGGGCCACGATTGCCCTTGGCCTGACATGCTCAAGCTCATACCTAAACCAATTGCTTACGCAGGTATGGATCTCCTCATTATTGGGCCTATTATTTGGCGGTGCGCACTTAACGACCGACGTTATGTACACGCACTTAATCGTAACACCATCATTCCTAGAAATACTATAGGGCTTACTAGACAGGCCTGCCTCGTACAAAGCCCTAAACAGGAATTGGGCGCTACTATCGCCAGTGAACATACGCCCAGTCCTATTACCACCATGAGCGGCTGGTGCTAACCCCACAATCATTATCCTGGCATTACCTAGGTCACCCCATGGTGGCACTGGCCTCCTCCAGTAATCATCATTCATAAACCTTGGCAACGGCTTAACGCTCTCCCTATAACTCACTAGTCTTGGGCATGCCCTGCACTGTACTAATCTACCTATGAAGTCGTTATACCAACTCACAGCGTTAATGCGCATTAAGCCTTAAAATTAAGCCATTACCTTAAGTGTAGAGGAATGGATCAATTAACTAGGGACATAGTCAGGGGAGTATTGTCGTACATTTATGGACCTGACATACTAAAGAAGTTGAGTGGTGAATTTAGAATTGAGGTCAGCAGGACGGGTGGTTTAAGGAGAATTTACCTGGGCGATAAGCTCGTCTTCACGATTAGGGCTAGTGATGGTCGTCCATTACCGACATTAGAGGGTGCGCGGTTGATTGATAAGGTGGTTATCGTGAGTAGGGAGGCAGCGCCATTCGTGAGGCAGGGCAGGAGTGTCATGGCTAAATTCGTCGTCGACATTAGGAATGCCGTTCCTGGCGATGAGGTGGCTGTATACTCGGAGGATGGTGAGTTCCTCGGTGTTGGTAGGCTAATGCTTTCTAAGGATGAGGTGTTAAGTGTTGGCAGGGGTGTGGTGGTTAAGTTGCGTCATCATGTAGGGACTTCTGAGGATTAAACAACCAATAATGCTTATATTTTGCCAAATTCTTTAGGGGTACGGTGGTTATTATCTGGCGAATGAGTTCACAGTAACGCCCTGGGAGGTTAAGGGTAAGGTAGACTACATGAGGCTTGCCCGTGAGTTCGGTGTTCAATTAATAACGGAAAACGAAATCAACACGCTGCGTGAATTAACGGGTGAGGTTCATTACCTAATAAGGAGGGGATTCTTCTATGCACATAGGGATTTACAATCAATACTGAATCGACAGAGGAGCGGCCTAAGGTGGGCACTGTATAACGGCAGGGGACCCAGCGCTGATTTGCACATTGGTCACCTAGTTCCCTGGATGCTCAGTAAGTGGTTTGTGGATAAGTTCAATGTTGATTACTTCTTTGAGTTGACGGATGATGAGAAGTTCCTGGTCAAGGAGGGGTATACCCTTGAGCAGACGAATAAGTATGCCTACGAAAATGCCCTGGACCTAATAGCCCTTGGCTTCACACCAGATAAGCTACACATAATTATTGATAGTGAGGACATCAAGTACCTATACAAGATAGCCGTTAGGGTGGGCAAGAAGTTGACCTTATCGACAGTAAAGCACACCTTTGGGTTCACGGACTCGACAAACGTTGGCGCCGCCTTCTTCCCAACACTGGAGATATCCGTGGCATTCCTACCCACCGAACTTTATGGTGAGCAGGTACCCGTGCTAATACCAACGGCCATCGACCAGGATCCGTACTTCAGACTTGCTAGGGACATAGCCGATGAGTTGGGGTATCCCAAGCCATCCACGATATATAGCAAGTTCATACCTGGACTAACGGGTGAGGATAAGATGAGCGCCTCAAACCCAGACTCAGCAATATACGTGACGGACAGCGAGAAGGACGTTAGGAGGAAGATAATGAATGCCCTAACCGGTGGTCAACCAACGGCGGAGCTCCAGCGTAAGTATGGCGGTGACCCGGACAATTGCGTTGTCTATAAGTACCACCTATTGTTCCAGGACAGTGATGAGAAGGTTAAGAAGATCTATGAGGACTGCAGGGCAGGGAAGCTACTATGTGGTGAGTGCAAGGCAATGCTTTTCGAGAGGATTAGGGAGTTCATGAAGGAGCATAATGAGAGGAGGGAGAGGGCTAAGGATGTGATTGAGCAGTACAGGATCTCCGTGAAGTTCAGATAATACTTAATTAGTGCCATCGTGTTAATACAAAATCATGGTTAACTACCCAGTTATTGACCTACATGAGGACATAGCATACTACCTAATGAACTCCGGGAGACTTGAGGAGGAATTTCAGGACTTCGACATTGACATGCCTGGCAGGCAATCGGATATACCCAAGCTCATTAGAGGGAATGTTAAGGTGGTTTTTGGTGCCGTATTCCCAATACACGATACGTATAACCCAATGATCGGTGAGAGGATATCCTCGGGCTATGGAACACGCTCAATAAAGTCCTACACACCAGCAGCATCTAAGTTAATAGGCCTGGAAATGATCAAGATCTACCTAATACTGACAAAAAGATTCAGCAATAGGCTTAGGATAGTTGAGAATTACACCGACATTGAGCAGGTTATGAATAGCGACTTAATAGGGCTATTGATGTCCGTTGAGGGCGCCGACATGCTTGATGACGTTTACGACCTATTACTGCTCCATAGACTTGGCATTAGGGCCTTGGGCATTACCTGGAACTTTGATAATAGGTACGGTGCATCATGCTTCACAAAGAAGGACTACGGACTGACAGCAGATGGCGAGGAACTAGTCAGACTAGCCAACGAACTCGGCATCATAATCGATCTAGCCCATGCGAGTAGGAGCACCATGATCGATGTATTAAATACTTCCAAGAAGCCCGTCATAATCAGCCACGCAAATATCCAGGGCGTTCATAAGCACTTGAGGAATGTTAGTGATGACGTGTTGGAACTACTCGTCAGAAATCATGGAGTGATTGGCATAACCATGATACCATCGACGATAGGTCCAAGGCCGAATATCGACTCGCTAGTTAGGCATGTACTTTATATACATGAGCGGTTTGGGCCTGACATAATAGCCATTGGAACAGACTTTCTAGGGATCGAGAAAACTCCTGAGGACTTAACAAACATAGGCGAGATCACGAGATTCCTAAATAAATTGGCTGAGTACGGGATGAGTGATGGTGACATTAGGAAGATAGCCTTTGAGAATGCCCTTAGGGTTATTAGGAATAATCTTTCGTAAAAAATTTTAAGGAATTAACAATCCCTTTAAATCCTAATCATGGCTCGGTCCTGTGGTTGCCTGACCACTTGCCTGTGATGTCACGAATTGTATGTATTGAAGTCTATTCTTCTCATACTCATCGACAGGTATTGGCTTTAATTTCGAGAGTATCTGCGGTAATGTTGTGTACTCCATCTCCTCAGGTGGCAATCTATGCGGCATTACTGGGCCCATCCTCCTTATGTAATCCGTTATTTGGGCAGCCAACTGCCTACTATAGTCAAAGGCTGGATCATCAAATAAGTCCACTGGACCCTCCAGGTAACCATCATGCAACTGGAAACCAAGGGATATGACCTTCGGTGGCCCATCGAACCTGGTCATCTTTGGACCAAGGGCTATCTTCTTCTCCTGATCAATACTTATCATCTTTGTCGGCATTAATGGACCAACGTGACTACCCCTCATCCAGCCCTCAACCAGGTGAGGATAGGCGAAGGCCTCGAGTATCTCACCAACCGCTGGTAAGCCATGCTGAGCCCTAACCATGGCCACTGGGTCGTCCTTACCAACATAGCGGCCGGCAATTAGGTTCAACCTCTCAACACTTGTTACGGAAGCCTGAATTAGGTCTGCCTTCCTATAAATCCTCCTTATTATGTACCTGCCCGGCGTACCTATTAGACCTAATATGTCGTAACTATTCTCAGGCGCATCAAGTAGGTAGACCTTACCTTCGTAGACATCCAGGATCTCAAACCTAAATCCCTGGTGCATTGCAGGGTCGATGACTAGGCCAGCCGTGTTAAATGGGTCGGCGAATATTCTATAAAACGGTAAATTGAAGGCTCCAGGCTCAGTCTTATCCGCAGCAAATACCACAAGTGGCTCACTAGGTCTCTCCTCAAGCTCCATCTCGGCAACTTGAGGACCTAAGCCCCTAATATTCCCACTAAAGGTATCCTTGAGTAGGTCCTGACCAGCTCCATAGAGTTTAACCTTCTTGGCTATATTCTCCGTGGCTTCCTTGAATATCGACCAGGCAAGGCCATGAATATCAGGGTTGTTCTCACCCTTCGTGTGGGTCATAAGTAATGACATATCGTCACCAACGTTATAAACAAAGTAATCAATTATCAACCCCCTCTTCTGCTCCTCCCTAAGCCTATCGGCTGCAAACTCAAGTATCTTAGGATGTACCCACGCATGTCCAGGCAAACCACCTATGTCCGCCTTTATTATCGAGACCGTGACCTTCATTAGTGAATATTAATAAACCGATGTATTAATACTTTATCCTTATAACACTTAAAATTTTAATAATCATATAACAAGGTAAAACCGAGTATAAGCATAATTTATTTATTGACAAAAATCAACCATTATAAAAACGCACCACTCTCTAAGTACTTAAGTACAACCCCAGCGATTGCACGTGCGAGTGGCGGTGGTACAGCCTCACCTATTTGATTAAATTGAGAGTCCTTTGGACCAAAGAATACGTGATCATCAGGAAAACCCATGAGCCTCGCCTGCTCCCTAACAGTTAATACTCTATCCTCAAATGGATGCACAAAACGCACACTACCCATGACGGTTGGTGCAGGTTTCCATGGATTAAGCCTCACGAAGTTCCTAAACGAGCCTGTGGCACCCCTAAACCTGTAAAGGGCATCATCCCAACCAAGCCTTGCTATACCCCTAACCTTCCTATCACTAATGGTCACATACTCATGATTGGGTATCCTAGGGTCCCCAGGTTCGGGCAAATCACCGATGGCATCCCACACAGTCAACACCCTACCCAGCTTCTCAGGCCTTATCGGTATATTACTAACGAAGACCCTACGCCTAATACTAGGCGTTCCGTAATCCTCAGCATGAAGCACATTGAAGTATATCCTCTCATAACCAGCCCGGGTAAACTCACTAATCAAGGCATCCCTCAACGGACCATCCATTATGTGAACCACATTCTCAAGAACAAAGACCCTAGGTCTCAACTCACCAACTAGTCGAATGAACTCAAGGGTCAGCCTACCCAACTCATCAACATAAAGTCTATCAAGTGGGTCCCTAGCTCTCCTTGGATTGGTCTCAGTAAATGCCTCACAGGGACTACCACCAATTATCACGTCGGGCCTACCGCCAATGTACTTAATAATGTCCTTACCACTAACATTCCTAATATCATCGGTGATCATCACAGCCTCTGGGAAGTTATAACTAAATGTTCGTGCTGCGTTAATATCGACTTCCACGCCAAGGGCCACATCAAAACCCACATCCTTAAATCCTCTACTAAATCCTCCTGCCCCTGCGAATAGATCAACTACGGTATACCCCATTACTGCATTATGCGTATTATCTCATTATTTTAACCCTAATCCTCCTCCTGCTCACTCTCAGTTTCGTAAAGATTATCAAGAAGCTGCTTAACATAGTCCTCCTTAAGCTCCTTCTCCTCCTCACTAGGTTCCTTCTCCTCATAACTCTCTACAATCACTGCACCCTTCTTCTCAATATTCTTCTTATCAACATAGGACTTGGCGTCACTACTCTTTAGTTCCTCCTCATAACCACACCTCTGGCACCTAAGGTAAACCTTTCCCTCCCTCTTCACTGGAACCATCAAACCTCCACATCTAGGACAAAATTTCATTGCGAATTAACGCAAGCAAAGAACTTACTTAAAAACCTTATGACCACCTTAACCAGGAATTACACAGTCATGAGGGTTACCGCCACACAGCCTCGGCTTGCCGAGTTTGCGTGTGTTGTGTGGTTTATGGCTGTTACGTTCGTGGGTTGTGAATAATACGTTATGACTAATCGCCGCCATGCGATGCGTTTCTCCGTGAAAGGCTCAACACCGATTTCGGGAAGGCTATATAAACTACTTAGTTATTTTAGGGGTTGACTGATTTAGGCGATGAGCCCCCGAGGTATAGCGCCCGGGATTTGCCTGGGCGAATTCCTCGGCTTTGGGTGATCCACCGCGACCGCTCCCGTGGGTAGTGTAGGGACTCGAGTGATGAAAAGCTCATTGAATGCATATGCAGTAAGTACAATGGCTATGATAACGATGCCGATGATAATAACAACTCAACTGCTTAATTACTTAGCTGTTAAGACTCCTAATCACTTAGCCGTTAAGATGCTTATTCCCCAAGCCCTTCCCTCGGTCCCACTCCCTCCCTCTCTTCCCGAAGCCGAGGCCTCCCTGGTCAGGGGGGCTCTCGGCACGTGAGGCCGGGCCGTGAGGAAGACGAGCCCCGAAACGGCAACCAGTAACGGCGGGAAGTTAGGTTTGAGGGAAGGGCTTGGGAATTGAGTGCCTAAATGCAATTATGTACAGCAGTCCCTAGGCTGAAGAGGATAAAGTGTGATTAATTCATGTGGAGATTAAGAATTTGTTTCACGAAAACGTGAAAAAGTTATTAATGAATTCCCCAATACCCTAGCAAAATGGCAAGCAATTCCTGGGGAATTGCTGGATAAGTTGCTTTGTCAAGCCCCGTGGGCTCCTCACGGGGCGCCAACCCATTTTCAGTTCTGGGTGGCACGGCTCCGTGGGGATCGCCCATGGGGCATGAGGCATCAAGGTGAGGGAGTATGGAGGGTGGAGAGAAGCGAATAAACGAGCCAAATAAAAACAAAGGGGAGGGAGAGGGACCAAGGAAGGGCAGGGAAATACGCAAGCCACCAAATGAGGGCATCGACGACAACGCACCAAGTGAGGAGGAGGTTAGGGCGGCTATTTTGGAGCTTATTAAGAGACTGAGGAGGCATGAGGATGTGATTAGGAGTGGTAAGATGTTTAGTGAGATCAAGGCTGAGTTGGGGAGGTTGAGGAATGAGGTTGCGAAGTATGGCATTGATGGTTTTGAGAGGGTATTTGATGAAATGGAGAAATACGTCATGAGGGTAGAGGAGAAGTTCAAGAGGTACCATGCTAAGGAAATTCAAGGTCTCGTTGAAGAAATCGAACGGGGACAGATAAAACCAAAGGGAAGATCAATTAGATCTAGGTATATAACCCTGAGTTTTTCAACACCAAGCTATCAAGCAACATATCAAATATTGCTCAAGAAAATTGGGAGCATAACTGTCAAGGCACCCAAAGTTTTGCCGTACGATGTAATTACGCCACTGCAGTGGGGACTACTATTAAGCGACGCCACGGTGAGGATCTATTACCCAGCTATGGAGACTGTGAGCATGTTTCAGATCATGCTATTTATGTTAGCGTTTCCAGGTAGAATACGAATAGATGCTACAAAGCTTGATGTTAATAAAGACGGCGTAAAAATAGTATGGCGTGTAGAATCAAAGGACTGGGACCCACCATCGTTGCCTGAGTGTGAGGATGAGGATGAGTGTCAGCAAATTAATGAGGAGGATGCGTATATCGCATTATTTGCAGGTTTGATGGGAGATGGCTCATTTGGTACAATAAGGAGAAGGAATCACGTTTATCCAAGGATTCGTTTGACGACGACAGAAAAATATAGATGGGAACCGATACTAAAGAGTATAAAGATAAAGTATTATGAAGAACCTTATAAAAATGGCATAATAAATATTACGTTTTGTTGTTCATATGCTGTTGAACTAATGCAAAGAATTAAGGGTATCTTTGTAGGAAAAGCACCAATATTGTTAAGATTGCTAGATATATTAGTTAATGAAACAAAGATAGAAAGAGTAAGACACATTATGAACATGGAGATTAGGAAGTTGGGAGAGTTTAGTGTGGAATTGCTTGGCTATTTATTTCATGTGAATATAAGTGGCAGTTGGAGTATTATGTTCATGAAAAGGATGAGTGATGTAGAGAGAGCGAATGCAATAGCAACAGAGGTCGCGCAATATTACGGGCTTAGTAATGATGATATTAAGGTTTATCCTGAGTCCCATGCCATAATAATAAAGCCATCAGGCATACTAAAAATAATAATGAGGGATGAGAAGGTAAAGGAGGAAACCATAAGAGTACTCTGCAAAAATATCAAGACGAGAAGAGAAAAAGTAAAATAATTAGCATTTTGAAGAAAGTCATACCCACAAAGGGGGCGGCCGCGGTATGTCTGAGTCGCCAGCTACTCAGGAGAACTGGATAGGCGTCAATGGTAGGTCGGTTAGGTATCTGGTATATGGTGATGGTAAACCCATGGTCATGGTTCATGGATATAACTTCAACGCTAATGACTGGATTAACTGCTGCGGTAATGACTTCCCTGGGTTTAAAATATATGCGTTGGATATGCCCTATGGACCTAGGTCGAGGAGTGATCACTTCATGCCTAAGGATGATAATGATTATGCCAATCACCTACATGCCATAATTAAGGCGTTGGGCATTGAAAACCCGATACTTATTGGCGCGAGTTTGGGTGGCGAGACCGTACTTAGGTACCTAGCGCTTAACTACCCAGCGACTGCGGGTATAGTTATTGGTCCCGTGAGGGTACCCAGTATTGACCTGTCAAGGATAAGGGTTCCCGTAATGGGTATTTGGGGGAGTAATGATAAGGTCTCGGGTAGGGAGAACATGGAGGCCATGAGGAGGGCCGGCTTTAGGGTTGAGGTGATCAATGGAGCTGGTCACCCTGCTTACCTCGATAAGCCCAGGGAATTCGTGAGGTTAGTGCTTGATTTTTTAAGGTCCATTAATGTCATTTAGTGTACAGTTAGCGGTTAATACCCATGTATTATCTACGTAATAATTACTTATTATAAGGTATAGCATAATTTAATGCTGGACTATAGTCTATACCGTGGATAGGGTCGACCTGGCCTACGTAGTTGGTGTTGTGCTCGGTAAGGAGGATGTTGACGGAATTAGGGTTGCGTATACCACATACACGAGCACACTGGGTAAGTGGGTTAGGGACCCTGAGGGTGTTGTTCAATACCTAGTGAATATTGGCAAGGCTAAGGTTGTTAAGAGTGGCCAGGGTAGGAGTGTGATATTGACGGATAGGGAGATGATGAGTAGGGTGAATAACCTATTAATGCCTAGGGAGGATGTTGACCCACTAACGCTGGTTATTGAAGGCATTAGGAAGCTGGCGAATCCCTTATCTGGCTATGCGGATATTGGTGATATTATTAAGTACATAGAGGGTAGACTTAATGTACCCACTAAGGAGGCTGAGGAATTCCTGATTAAGGTAATTAAGTTCCATAGGGGTAGGTTCGTATTTGCACACGGTGGTTCCCGCAGGTTAAAAATTGGTTCTTCATACTATGGCTTGATAAAGGTGGTGGGTGATGCAGAGACTCTTGGTTCCTAATAGGGGCTCAGTTATAAGATTGCTTGGTCCTTCGTGGAGAGCGGCTAGGGAGAAGCTATTGAGTATGATTCGTGAGGATTACCAATTAATTGCAATAATTGGCAGGGCAGGCGCTGGGAAGACAACCTTACTCCTCAGTCTTGAGGGTATGGGTGATGGCGTCTTCATGTATACTGACATGACTGAGGTTAGGGATAGGGACTTATCGGCGATTGTATCCACGGTATTCGCAGACAACACCCACGTGGTTAGGGATGTACAGGAGAGATTGAAGAAGACAGGTGTCAAGGGGTTGCTCAAGGCCTTCGCTAAGGCAAGCCCTGATGAGGTTGTTGAAAGCGCCAGGCTTAAGCCAATGGAGACCCTGAAATTACTTAATGATGCGATTGAGCTATTAGGTATGTCACCACTGGTGATTGGAGTTGATGAGGGCCTGCTTAGTCAGGATGATCCGAGGGCAATGGACTTCATAAATTCAATACACGCATTTAGGAATAATATGCAGGCAATGCCATCAACTAAAATAGTAATAACACTACTCCCTGACGTGGTTAACCTAATATCGAAGGTCGATACACCACTATTTGACATACTGAGACTAGGCGCAATAACACTACCAGACTACGTAACAAGGGAGGACCTAAAGGAGGTTATTCAGGAATACGGACTGAGCGAGGTAGATCTAAGCAAGATAGAGGCGCTGGGCCCATTAACCATGAGACAGCTCATATGCTTAATGAACACAAAAATGGATGTAATAAAGTGCGGAATAGACACAGCAGGAGAAATATCAATAGAATGAGACTTAAAATGACCTTATCTCTCGATATATAAAACGTAAAATAATGACTTATGTTGGAGCCCCGGCCGGGATTCGAACCCGGGACCTCCCGCTTACAAGGCTTGCACGGGGCTGCCGCCCCAGGGCGCTCCGACCAGGCTGAGCTACCGGGGCGTGTGTGTGTTTCCCTGTGGAATTTTAAGTTTTTCGTGATGTTATTGCATGGCTTTTTCCGCGAGTTCCCTAACCTTACTTATCAATGTCCTTATATCCCTAGATGCAGATTCATCATCTGGGTATGGACTTAGTATACTCTGTTTATCTGGCCCATTGTATTGGTACTCATATAACCATAATGCCATGTTTGTATATACATCAATATCACCACCTACTACCTGAGCCACAGGCTTCAGTACTGTTGTTGGCATAACAGCCACAATCCAATAAACCTTCTCAACCCTTACCCTAAAACCCCCTAACCTCTTTATACCTGGAAACAACTTCCTTAATTCACTTATTTTATCCACCGCGTATGCCGCTACCAATGCCTTCCAGGCCTGGAATGCCTTGCCCGCTGCGTTTCTTATGAATCCCTGATTTAGAAAGGACTCCGCCAGCTCAGTCTCATACATTGCCTCCCTTAACCTAACCTCCCTATACTTATTGAGGTCGAACCAAGGCTTGGGTAATTGCTCCACCATAAGGTGGTGCTGTCCTTACTTAAAAATGCTTAATCATTAACGATTATGGAATGCTCATGGTTTTACGGCCTATCCACTATCCTTCTTTGCTGTGTCATCGGTACCCTTGTCCTACTCCAGGATGTTGCTATCGCCACGGCTACTAAGGCTAGGGATGCCCTGAAGGCCATGTGTAGGCTGTTTATGAATGGCGCCATTAGGCTTGGTGTCAATACCGAGGTCCCCACGAATATTTGGAAGGCAACACTCCTCGGTATCGCCATTGATGAGACCACAATGGCTATTATGAAACTGAGCAGTATGCCTATATTGCCGATTGTCCTGTTCGTGCCGGAGGCTATCCCATACATGTCCCTCGGCACGTCCAGCATCACCATCTTACCATTGGCCGCGAAGAACATGCCAGCCCCAACACCACTTATCGACGCTATTATCGTTATGTAGTAGAACGGTGTCGTCAACGTCAATAACGTATCATACAGTACGTAGGCCACGGCCTGAAGCATGAGGCCTATTGACGCTATTACCCTAGCGTCGGACCTATCCGCTAACCTACCACCGAAGGTCGCCGCTATTGAACCGAGTAGGTAACCAGGTACTAGCCATATTGATGCGTAAAATGGGTTTAGTCCCCTGACCCCCTGTAAATACATTATTAGTAGGAATAATATTGCGTTATTGGCCATGTACTGGAAGAAGTAAGAGAAGCTTGATAGTGTGAACATTTTAATCCTGAAGAGTCTTAGGCTTATTAATGGTGACTTTGCCCTAGTCTCTATGTATATAAATATAGCAAATAAAGCTAGCCCTAATAGTATCATTAAACCTACGACATTGTTATAACCAACCCCGGCATAGGTTATCCCCGCCATTGATAGAAGGCCGAGGGATAACCCAAGGGTTATTGCACCGTAAATGTCGAAGTCCTGCTTAACCCTGACACCCCTATCCTTTAAGTATGCCAGGCCGGTTATGAAGCTGAATATCGCTATTGGGACGTTTATGTAAAATATCCATCTCCAACCAATGAACGTGGTTATGATACCACCAGCCAATATACCAGCCACAGCGCCCAGGTTCCAACCCATTGACGTTGTCCCAAACACGAAACCCCTCTCCTCAGGCCTGAAGTAATCACTGGCTATGGCCATGGTATTACTTGTCATTAATGATCCACCAAGCGCTTGTATAGTCCTAAATCCAATAAGCTCTATGGCACTTGTCGATAAGCCACATAACGCGCTGCCTATACCGAAGAGTATCATGCCAAAATTAAACATTTTAGCCCTGCCCTTTAAGTCACCGAGCTTTCCCAATTGCGTTGAGAATATCGTGACGGTGAGTATATAAATTAATATTACCCAGACGAGTATTGATAGGTCTGTGTGAAGTGCCGTAAGCATTACAGGTAATGCCAACACGACGATGGTACTGTCCAGTGCGGTCATGAATGTCGCTAGGGTAAGCAGCACCAAGACTATAAATTGTGTCTTATCCATCAATTACATCGGTTGCTTCAGACTCCTTTAAACCTTTATTACAAAGACCAAACTTAAAAATGAGCGCATTATTGGAATTATATGACGACGATTAAGGATATAGAGATATACTCAGTCAGTGACCTGGCGACCGCTAAGGCATCGCCGTGGGCTTCTGTCTCGATAATTGTTAGGGTTGTCACAAGTGATGGACAGGTTGGTTATGGGGAGGCCGTGCCCACCCTCAGGGTTAACCAAGTCGTTAAGGCCATTGAGGAGGTTAGGAGGTTCATGATTGGTAAAGATCCATTTAGGATTGAATATTTATTCAGAGAATGGTATAAGCATGAGTTCTACATTAGCCGTTCGTTTGAGGCAGCTACTGCGTATAGCGCTGTTGACATAGCACTACACGACCTACTGGGTAAGTACCTCGGTGCGCCCATATATCAATTCCTCGGCGGCCTTGTTAATGAGAAGATTAAGGCTTATGCAAATGGTTGGTATAGTGACTGCGTAACACCTGACGACTTTGCGAAGAGGGCTAAGGAGGTTGTGTCCATGGGTTTTAAGGCTATGAAATTCGACCCATTCGGGCCGTACTTCGATCATATGGATGAGGAGGGCCTTGAGGAGGCTGTGGAGAGGGTTAGGGCTGTTAGGGAGGCTGTGGGTAAGTACGTGGACATATTAATAGAGGTTCATGGCCGCTTCAATGTTAATACGGCTATTAAGATGGTTAAGGCCATGGAGCAATTCGACCCATTGTTCATCGAGGAGCCAGTACACCCTGACCTGAACTTTGAAGGTCTCGCCAAGATAAAGGCTGCGGTGCCCGGCGTCCGAATTGCGGTTGGTGAGAGGATAATCAGTGTTGAGGAGGCACTGCAGCTCCTGGAGAGGGGTTTGGTGGATGTTCTTCAGCCTGACATAACCAATGCCCTGGGTTTCACGGGTATGAGCAGGATTAGGGCTTTAACCGAGGCATATGGGGTCGAGTTGGCGCCGCACAACGCCTTTGGCCCTGTGCAGCACGTCGCGACTCTACAGTTTGATGCAAGTGCATATAACCTGCTAATTCAGGAGAGCTTCTACGAATTCTGGCCTCAGTGGAAGAGGGATATCATCAACAATGCCATTAGGCTCGAGGATGGTTATTACAGGGTGCCCAACAGACCTGGCCTTGGTGTTGACGTTAATGAGAAGGTTCTTGCCGAGATGAGGTTTGAGGGTATGGAGCCATTCCATGAGGAGGAGCCTGTCTGGGTCATAAAGGGCACATGGAAGAGGTATAGGTAATCCCGAGTTATTGATTTAAATTAGACATTAAATATCAATATTTATAATGTCGAACGATATAAACGCAATAATAAGTCAGCTCACGGACTTGGAGAAGAAGATACTTGCCCACATATACCATTATGGGCCAGACACGCCCTGGTTACTGGCGAGAAGACTACTTGGTGCTGCTGGCTGGAGACCAGTAGTGCCTGAGGATGAGGTTGAGAGGGCTGTCCAACGCCTGGTTCAGCTTGGTTTATTGCAGGAGTTTAGGGGTTCGCTTAAGGGTAAGGTTACATCATCGGTTAAGCCCTGGCTGAAGGTTAAGCAGCGTAACCCTGAGAGACGTGGTAGGGGCATTTACTATGACCTAACGAAGATCGGTAAGAAGGTGGCTGGTGAGGTTTGGAAGAACTATGTTAGGCCGAATATTAAGAAGATGCGTAATAATCAATCATAGGTAGGGCTTGTACCAGGGATCGCCGAGGCTTGGTCTTACAATACTTGAAGTGTTCTTTACAAATTTCTCCTTGTTTTTAATGGTGTTAATTAGTAATTGAATGTCAAGTGGAAGACTTGGACCAAAGTGTGCAAGGACATCATTCGGCGTATGTATTGTTGGTCTGTTTATCCAATTCGTTTCCTGTGGTCTGTAATCCTTTGTCTTTCCCTCATAAATCACTAGTTGCGGGTTAACTCTGTTAATTATGTTTAAAGCGCCATCCTTATTTGTGATAAGCTCAACGCATTTAAGGCCTCTTACGTACTTAATACCAACTCTTTCAAGTGTTGATGCTATGTATGATGTCTCACAGGGTATTACGTAATCACCGAGGGACAGAACGACTATCACATTCTCCACATCAATGGAGTGCTTCAATAGGTCCATGTATATACCCATTACCCTCTGTGCCTCTTCGTCTAAGTCAAGTAATTTACCTATCATCTCGAAGGAGCTTATGATGGCGTTTAAATTCACGGGCATTGGGACTGCGAGTACGGGAGCAATGCCGCTTAATGGCTCGACTAAATGTCTCTGTACTGGGTATGAGAGTATTATTAGGTCGGGGCTTAGCCTTTTAATTGTCTCGATATCGGCTGACGTGAATGACCCTATCTTGACTGTTTTCATAGCCTCCCTGGGCCTGTAACTCCAGACGTCAGTGCCAATCACCCTATTACCTGCACCAATTATGAATAGGAATTCCGTTATTGATGGGTTGAGACTTACTATCCTGCGTGGTGTGCCGTCTAATGCCTTTGTTAGTAACACGGTTTTAATGATGCATTAAAGTTAATTTTAGTTTAATGCTTACCCCTTACTTGGTGATGAACCAGGACTTATATGAGCCGTGATTGGGTCTTCTCGCCACTGATGGTCAGCTGGCTCATAATTAATCATCAAATCATTGACTTAGCCGTCATCACCAGGTAATGTTTAAGGGAAAGGTTTATTAGCCCTTTGGCTTTCCGTGGCTTGATAATGTCATTTGACAAAGTAGGTAAATCGATAAAGGAGACCAATCAATTAATTACTCCGTATTATGAAAACGATGATTATCCAAGAAAAATCATCAGTAAATTATCGAGGCTAAGCACGGGCACCAAGACCATTTTCTGCCGGTGGCTTAAGTATGGCTTCATAGAGAGTGTGCAGGCGGAGGTCCTACCAACAGGCACGGTAATAATCACTGACTGGGCCTCTGAGGTTGATTCATTGATTCATGAGCTTATAAGCAATGGAATAGCACTCCTAAGTAATAATGGCTATGCCGAGATACCCTTAATGATGTCGCTGGCGGACCAGATAGACTTAGGCTTGGTTTGTGATGGTGATGATGGTTACTTAATCAGTGATAGCGAGGTAATATACCCAAGTCCGATGATTATGAGAGTTCCGCATTCTAAGGAAATTATTGAGGAGCCCTATGATGATTTAACCCGGTCTATGGCATCGGTCATTAGGAGATTTGATTATTACTTGGGTGGTAAGATAGTTCATGTTGGGGTTAATGTTAAGTCCATTGGTATAATGAACACCATTGTTTTTAGGAATCCGATCGACATCCTCGTGATAACAAATAACCACTCATCAATAGCCCATAAAATACTGGATCCAAGTAGGACCGTTCACAGAGGCTTATCGGCATTAGAGAGTTACTTAATGGATGGCGTGGACTACGCCGTGCTTATACATAAGTATACTTACTACGAGGTCCATGTAGAGACATTCAACAAAATAATGAGTAGGCAGTACATCAGAGATTCAGGCTTTGCGATTGTTCCTAATGAGCTTGATTACATAATATTCCTCAAATGGCCAAGGATGAATTCATTAATGATGAGGTCCCAGAGCGTTGCAAGTAGGCATTCATTAATTAATGGCGCGGTTAATTTCATGCTCAATGCCCGTTAAGCATTTATTTTACTAGTCATTAAGGCTGAGTCAATGTCCCTGGTTTGGGTTTATCATGGTAATGAGTATAGGAGAGTTTCGGACCTAGATCCTAACCAGGTAATGCTAATGATAAATAGTGGGTGTGATGGTGTTAGTCAATTAATTAATTACGTAATTAATAATGTGCTCCCAGTAAGTAATTATCGGAGTATAACTGCGAGGGTCTATCGAGGCAATGATGAGCATTTAGTACACTTTCTAATCAACTTATCGAGTGGTTCCGAGGAAGTTATTATTTTAGTGTCGAGGAATCCAGCTGATACTTTGTTCAATTACTATACATCAGCATTATCGGAAAATATTATTGAATGTAATTATGGTAAATAATGAATTAATTGTTTGAATTTTACGTTTATAATTGATAAATGTTATATATAAAATCACTAAATCATTAAATAATGGGCATTAAAAGGCAATACTTATTAATAGGTGTGTTATTGAGTATTCTGATGCCAACGGTATCCTATGGGAAGTTCACCATAGAAATACCCGTTAGAGTCAAATTGTTCATAGATGGCGAAGAGGTATCCTCAAGCAAGGGCAAGACATTTACCAGGGAGAACCCTGCGCAGTTTGACCAAACGATCGCCGTTATTGAGGAGGCCTCCACAGACGACCTTAACAGGGCTGTTGACCTGGCTAGGGAGGTCTTTGATAAGGATAAGTATGGCTGGGTTACGAACTATAGGCAGAGGCTTAGGATTTTATATAAAACGGCTGAGATACTTAGGGAGGAGGCCGAGAGGATAGCCGTTACGGTGGCGCTGGAGAATGGAATGCCCATTAGGCAGGCTAGGGCCCATGTACTCGCCGCAGCCGAAATTTTCGAATTCTACGCAGGCCTTGCCGATAAGGTCTATGGTGACTCCATCGTACTCAGCAATGGTAATGTGTCATTGATATTTAAGGAGCCTGTTGGGGTAGTTGCTGCCGTATCGCCATGGAACTTCCCGATGACTCAGGCGGCTAGGAAGATAGCGCCCGCCTTGGCTGCGGGCTGCACGGTGGTTTGGAAGCCAGCCAGTTACACACCTATGAGTGCCATGGAGATTTACAGAGCATTGGCTAAGGCTGGTCTTCCCAAGGGCGTTGTTAATGTAATCTATGGGCCTGGAGCCACTGTTGGTAATGAGTTGGTTAGGCACCCAAGGATTGATTACGTCAGCTTTACTGGAGAGACCACGACAGGTAAATTAATCATGCAGCAGGCGGCGGCCAGTATTAAGAGGATTGGGCTTGAGCTCGGTGGTAAGAACCCAGGTATTGTGTTTGATGATGCAAGTATTGAGGAGGCCGTTAGGGCTATTGTGTTTGGCGGTCTCAGGAATACCGGACAGGCCTGCGGCGCCATTAGTAGGGTATTGGTTCATGAGAGCGTGCATGAGAAGCTAGTCAATAGGTTGGCCGAGGTTGCTAAGGGCTTAGTCATTGGTTATCCACTTGATGATAACACGGACATGGGGCCACTCGTGTCCAAGGCCCAGGAGGAGAAGGTGCTTGGCTACATAGACTTCGGTAAGAAGGCTGGGTTCAAGGTGGCGCTTGACGGAGGTAAACTAAGCGGTGGCATATATGACAAGGGATACTTCGTGAGTCCCGTGATCTTTGACGATGTTGATCCAAAGAGTAGACTTGCCCAGGAGGAGATATTTGGGCCGGTCATAGCAGTCATACCATTTAAGACCGAGCAGGAGGCCATCGAGATAGCGAATAACGTGATTTACGGACTCACAGCATCCATATTCACCAAAGACCCAGCAAGGGCCCTAAGGGTGGCCAGGAAGCTCCAGGCAGGCACAGTATGGATTAACGACGCCTACACACAACCAACAGAAGGCATCTGGGGCGGCTATAAGCAGTCAGGCATTGGACGTGAACTAGGCCTATACGGCCTTGAGGAATTCCTAGAGATCAAGCAGGTCTACGTAGACACCACGGGCAGCCTTGATAGGCCGCACTGGAGGACCGTGATGAAGATTGATAAGCTATGAGCAAGTCCCCATTAAATAAGCTGTAAAACTAATCATTACCTCTCACCTTACTTAACAGAGCTGGTGAAGTAATGTATTACCCATGGCTATAACGCCTTGAAGAATATCGAGATCAGAGAGTCCATATGGGATCACGATCACCTAGCATTACATGCTAGTTACGGTTAAATCGAAATATTATTAATTTTCAATTCTGCTCGACTCACTTTTTGTGAATAGCCAAAGCAAAGGGTTTAGTGTGGAGCATTATTGATGATGATGAGTCCTAAGTTTAAGTTGATTACTATCGCCTTGATAGTTATGGTTGTGACTGCCGTTACCATGCTTATTGCGTACTCACCGAGACTCTTTACCTGGCATAAAGCTATGAGTAAGGTAGGTAATACCGTGATTAACGAATCCGTGATAGCTAATGGGCGATCAACAATAAGCCTAAACATGCCAATCTATGTGGTTGGACCATCAACGTTGATCCAGAAATTGATTGACACTGGTATCAATCAGTCACTTATCAAGTCCATAAGCCTTAATCAACTCCCTGAGCTACCCAATGATAGTATTGTCGTTATTGATTGGTCCCTAATTAAGTCAAGCCTAGTCATCGGCGATCCGATGAGTAAAGTAACCATTAACCTAACCAGCCCTATCACTCGTGAACTAGCTGACTCTATTGCTAAGGGGGACATCGTAGGTATTTACGCAAATGGAAGTGATGAGGGTATCATCGAGTTCGTGCTAGCCTATTCATGGGCGGTGGCCACGAATCACAGGTTAATATTCACTAATGGGGAGCCAAGTAATGACTACCTACTAGCCTACCCAATAATACCAGTTAACATGCACCAACCAATGATAATTATTGCTAAACGTATTGGGGTTGAAGGGCTGGTGATAGGTCCCGTGTACCTGAACCAATTACCAGTGGTCATAATGAACATGATGATGCCAGCAATCGTGATTGGTGAGATTGCGGATCCATGCTATGTCGAGTTTGCTAAATTCCAAGGTAAAGGTTATGCCAGCTTAGCGCCTGGAATATATGTTAATAATGGTACGTTGGTGTGGACGACCCCCATGTTCCTTTCTAAAACATTTAGTGATTATGGCATAGAGGCCTACGTGGATGGTAATGGGACATATTACTGGGATACCTGCCTTGCAACGTTTAACCCTCTTGGAAACACCGGTGTTAGGCTATACTATCCTCCTGCGTACTATTTCCTTATTAATGTTCTTGGTTTTGAAGCCTATACCGAGAGTACGGCAATGTATGATAATTATGGCTATATAAATGATCAAGTTGGCGCTATTGATTACTACTCTGGTTATCAATTATTTAAGGAGGGCATAACCAACGCATTAGTTGGTGATGTGCTTGGTGGCTTTAACACTGAATCGTGGAATCCACCGCCAATAAGCACGAGCAGTTACGATGCATTCTTTGGCGTGTATTTAGGGGGAGTGCCGTCTGTCACGGTTGGAATGGATCTTCCTCTCGGTGCCAGTGAGACCATTATTGCTTCATTTAATCCTCAGGCAGCTCCGGAGTTATTTGGCATGATGATACAGGTACCCAATATTACGTGGATATTCGATATAGGCTATGGTGCTAATGGTGCAATATTCCCAAACTCCTTTGAAGACATATCACCGGCTAGCGTATTTATGCCAAACTTGTCATTTTCTATTGCGCAATTTAATGTTGATTTTGAAAATAGCGTCATTACGGCTCAATACCCATGTGCCTATGAGATTTATCAGATAATTTGGGTCGATACCACCTGGGACATTGTTGTGGTTCCACAGTCAGGTGGTACGGTGAGTCTCTCTCAATCAAGTCTCTTGCTAAATAGTGCAAATGCACCACCAGGTACGTACATAACTGGTATTACGTCGTATTACATGCCAATAATATGTAGCGGTTAATGGGTCGGTGATTAACGGCCTTTCTATCATAATTATCAGTAACCTAAAATTATTATCATTTATTTACGGGTATTTATTGAGTATATTTTATTAATTTATTCATTGAATGATCAGTAAGATTTTTAAGTTGGACATCAACATGCGGGAATGTGTTGAATGTAAGTGTTGAGTTTGGGGATGATGTTAAGGAATTGATTAAAAATATGAAGGAGAAGTACGGCGATATCATTATAATCCTTGGACACGGATGCTGCTCACCAACGGAACCGCAGATATATAGGGCTAGTGATTTCATCGTTGGTAGTGATTATGTTGAGGTTGGTAGGGTTGATGACGTGCCGTTTTACATAGAGCGTAATTTGGCGGAGTCCTACAATGGTTGGGTACTCACGCTTAGGGTTGAGCCGCTTAATGGGGCTGTTGATGATTCATTCTCGCTTGATGTGCTTGAGGGTGTTAGGTTGAGGCTTGGTTTTAAGGCTATGAAGGTTTCATTATCGAAGAACCTAAGTATGAAGCTTCCTCAATAATGGGCTTGATTATTGGGTGGGAAGGGTTATTAGGATTTATTGCAGGTAAGTATTGTAATGATTGATTTTGCATCGGCAAGGAGGAGATTGGTTAATATGCTTAAGGATGAGGGGATAATCAGGAGTGATAGGGTTGAAAGGGCCATGCTAAGCGTACCCCGTGAAGAATTCCTACCAAGCTACCTAAGGCTTTACGCCTATGAAGATACACCACTCGAAATTATGTATGGCCAAACAATCTCAGCGCCTCACATGGTCGCCATGATGTGCGAATTACTTGATCTTAGGCCTGGGCTTAGGGTACTTGAGGTTGGCACGGGCACTGGATACCACGCCGCAGTGTGTGCTGAAGCCATGGAGAGGAAGGGCACAGTGTATACTATTGAGTATTACCCAGGCCTTGCCCTCTACGCCACTCAAAACCTGGCTAAATTGGGTTACTTAGGCGTTGTTCATGTGTTCATTGGCGATGGCTCAAAGGGCCTGCCCAGGTATGCGCCGTTTGATAGGATACTCGTTACCGCAGCCGCCCCCAGGGTGCCGCCCAAGTTACTTGAGCAGTTATCGAGTGATGGCATAATGGTTATACCAATTGAGGAGAGGTTTACCCAGGTACTCTACGTGGTTACTAAGGAGGATGGTGTACCCCACATGAGGCCCGTGACCTACGTATCCTTCGTCAAGATGAGGTATAGCGAGGAATAATGCTTTTAATCCGATATTGAAAAATAAGTTGGTTATGATAAAGTTAAGCAGTGGTAGGAAGAAATTGATATTGTTTACGACGTCCCTAGCCGCCTTCCAAACGCCCTATAACTCAACCGTTCTCTCCTTCATAACGCCGGTATTGGGTAGGTACTTCCATGTACCACTGGATGTTCTAATTTACGTACCAATAATATACCTTATACCATTACCAACATTAATGATAACCCTGGGCAGGTTAAGCGATATATACGGTAGGGTCAGAATGTTTAGGGTGGGCTTCATACTGTTCCTAATAGGTTCAATACTCGGCTCATTAGCGCCCAACATTTACGTATTAATAATTGCGTCATTAATAATGGGTTTTGGTTCATCAATACTATCACCAGGCTCCGCCGCCATTGTGAGCCAGGTATTTCCTGAGGGTGAGCGTGGATTTGCCCTTGGTATAAACGCGATGGCTGTTTACCTGGGCTTAACGTCGGCCCCATTCTTTGGCGGGTTAATAACGCAATTCCTTGGTTGGAGGTTTGTCTTGATAATAACTACTGTGTTAACGGCGGTTGGTCTGGCGATATCCTGGCTCTCGATGGAGGGTATTGAACTTCCTAGGCGTGTTGTGAGGGTTGATTACTTGGGTGCCCTTACCTTCACTTTAGCAATTTTGTCCATTGTGATGTACTTAATATTGTCGGCCGTGAGTGGGTGGCTGCGTTACCTATACCTATTAATTATTGGCATCGCGTCTCTTACGGCATTTATAGTGATTGAGAGGAAGGTCGTGAATCCAATGCTTGACCTTAACCTATTCACTAGGAATGTTTCGTTTATGGCTGGGAACATAACCGCACTGCTTAACTACATTAGTACGTACTCGGTACCATTCCTATTCTCACTATACCTGCAGGTCGTCCTTGGTTATAACCCATTCATTGCCGGGTTGATCCTAGTCTCGGAGCCCGTGTTCATGGCGGCATTATCGCCCGTCAGCGGCAAGCTCTCTGATAAGTATGGCTCTAGGGAGATAGCGGCATTGGGCATGGGCTTAATAGGCCTGGCCTTCGTAATGCTCCTACTCCTGAATATTAAGTATGCCATCTACATAGCCATCTCCCTAATGGTCCTGGGGATAGGCTTCGGCTTCTTCTCAGCGCCTAACACGAACTCGGTCATGGGCTCAGTCACCCCTGATAAGTACGGAGTTGCCTCCGGCGTCCTAGGCACAATGCGTTTCATGGGTCAGTTACTGAGCATTACCGTGGCCAGCGCAATACTGGTTAGTTACCTGGGTAGGTACGCAGGCCTTTACCTATTCACGGGCATAATGATGGGTAATATCACGGTATACCAATCATTCATTACTGGGTTGAGAATAGTGCTGGTGATATCGGCCGTGCTAAGCTTCTTAGGCGTATACACATCATTACTGCGTGAGAAATAAATAATTACTATTACTGGTAATGACTTGACCTATGAGGTCACGCGTATTAGTGATGCTTGGCGTGTTAATACCATTCTTAATGAGTGCGTATTGTGTATTCTCAATAACGTACCTATTCCCTGAAATTGCGAGGGTAATGCATGTAAGTATATCTGCATTATCATTTACAGTCACCTTATCATTCATTGGCGGCGCGGTGGGTGGTGTTATCATCGGGATGATTGCGGACGCTTACGGTCGTAGGGTTGGACTGGCAGTGTCCATTATATTATTCTCCATAGCGACGTTAACCGCGGGTTTTGCAATGAACATATGGGTATTATACATAACCTGGTTTCTCGTTGGCTTTGGCGTTAATCCTGAGAATGGAATTACATACTCAGTGATCGCTGAAAACTGGTCCAGGGGCAGGGGGTTAATTGGTGGTGTTGTTCAGGGCCTTTACTTTGTGGGGTTGATGATAGACGCCATAGTGACTAGTCTAGTGGCAGAATGGAGACTCGCCCTCATGCTTATTGGTATTACTAGCTTATTGGTCTCACTTCCCTGGGTTTTTATAATTCCTGAGACGGTCAGGAAGGTCGGAATCACTAGGGTCAATTACAGCGAATTATTCAGTGGTAATTACCTGTTGATAACGATATTCGGCACAATACTGGTGGCCTCCGCATTCCTACTAACGGTGCCCCTAGCCAGTTTAGCGCCGACATACATGAGGATCATTGGAATCGAACCACTAAGCACCTGGTTAATAGTCCTACCCATAATTGGTGCTGTGGCCTATGGATTGGCTGGCTACCTATCAGATGTGATTGGTAGGGATAGGACATTGATAATACTCTCCATAGTTGCCCTAATAGCCTCAATACTGCTCATTATAGTATCAACCACGGCTCCATTAATGCACGTGGTACCCTACTCATTAGCTCTGGCGTACTTCTCAAGCTCAGTATTTGCATACTTAGGTGTTTGGATGAGTGAATTATACCCAATTAGGATTAGGGCTACTGCTTCGAATTTCATATTTACCCTAGGCAGGTTATTGGGTGGTATTGGACCGGCCTTGGTCGCTATGGCATTCAGTAATGACTTAGGGCTGGGCATTGGCATTGTAATGGCAATATGCTCAGTACTGGCATTGATATCTACGGTAAACCTAAGAAGCGTTACACACAGAGTTATGTTTGATTAACCCTTAGACCCAACCTAAAGTTTCAACAATAGTAAAAATCCCCTAGCAATTCACCTTTTAACCCACTCCTTAATTACGTTCATTGTTAAGTACTTAAGCCCCATGTTAGACTTGATGGTATCCCACTCGTAGAGTATCCTAACGGCTTCATTAGCCACCTTTATCGCATCTTCGACTCCGGCATCTGGCACAAATTCGTTAGTCTTTCTATTAGCTATTACTGCCATGATGCCCCCAGCCCTTGCTCCATGTATGTTGGCTATTGTGTATATGGTTGCGGCCTCCATCTCGAAGTTTAGCACGTTCATTGAGGATAATGTATCAACAATATCTCTTGACCAGGGTGGTTGATAGTCCCTGAATCCTGGTCTGCCCTGGCCCACGTAGAAGTCCGCCGTGGATGCTGTTAATCCAACGTGATATTTAACGCCAAGCATCTCTGCAGCTGTTATAAGGGCTAGAACCACGTCGTAGCTGGCCACTGCCGGGTATTCAGGCATTGCGTAGGCATTGCTTGCTCCGTCAAATCTAACGGCACCGGTATTAATGATGACGTCACCAACCCTAATCCACTCATGTAGTGCCCCAGTCGTGCCAACCCTAATGAAGGTATTTGCGCCGAGAGTAAGTAATTCCTCGATGGCTATTGCCGCCGCAGGCCCACCAATCCCAGTGGATACAGCCGATATTGGGGCGCCCTTGTAAGTGCCTGTGTAGGTTACGTACTCCCTATGCGTTGCCACGGCGCGGGCAGAATCCCAGTACCTGGCGATCCTGGGTACCCTGTCAGGGTCGCCTGGTGTTAATACGTATGGTGCTATGTCACCGGGACCAGCCATTAAGTGGTATACCTTTGTACCCACTGTTGGTCTTAGTGCGGACATTGGCCAATTGGCGATGGTATTTTTTAAAGAATTACCATCACATAAGTAAAACGGGTCAGGAATTAGTGCTTCGACTTGGAACAGATGGCGTGCGTGGCATAATCTATGAGGGCTTTAACGTGAAGTTCACGGCTGTTCCCACTAGGTCAGTCTTTCATTATTGGTTTGGTAAATCCCTGGGTTGAGGTCAAGTACTAAGAGCAAGGTTAATAATGATGAGAACTAGACCCGCAATGTGAGGGTATTCATTAAGTGGTGTGGACTGCCCTGGTGCATGTTTGTCGGCTCATGGCTATTTGAGGGATTGGAGGTTGTTAAGTACGTTAGGGATGCCACGCCGGTAGCACCGCCTGAACCCATAGTTGAGTTGGGCAGTGTTAGTGGTGATGTACTTAGGCAGTTATTGAGTAGGCTTAGGCAGTTGATATCGTTGGCGAGCGTGGTTGCGTGGATCAAGAGGGTTGGTCTTAGGGTCTTTATCCATGGTTCAGCAATTCCCGAACCAATGAATGACTTTATCAGGGCGGCATTGGCTGGTGGTGCGGATGGAGTGTTTGTAGATGACATTGTAAATGTTAATAGTGACCTCATAGATACTGTGCACGTTAATCAGAGGGTTGGTGAGAATTCTGTGAATTACATAGTCATAAGCCCTGATATGCCTCATCAGCATTCAATTAGGGCATACGGCATCATCATTAAGGATGCCGTCATTGACAGGAACTGGCTATTACGCGTTAGGGATATGCTTAGGTCGGTCTATGGTAATAAAGAGTTCTTAGTAATGCTCGATAATTCATCACTGAGGAGGGAAGTTATTGAGGAATTGCAGGATGTAGTCGATGGTGTGGTGGTTATGGAGATACCAAGCCTGGTCTCACTGGGCTTTGATGACCACAGGGCGCTTAATGTGTTTAGGTGCGTTAGTTGCTACATTGATTTTGAGACCGAGGGCGAAATGAGGAAGTGCCCGAGGTGCGGTAATAGGCTAAGACCCGTTATTAAGCGTTGGGATAAGTTTACGGTAATCGAGCCAAAGGTACTGAGGCTTAAGGCGAGTGATGAGATTAAGTATATGCGGTTAAGCCCACCCAAAGTTATTAATTACTGAGACATTTCATGTTGTTAGTATAGTATAATGATTAGAGGCGATAGGTTAACAGTCGCTAAGTACATGCTTGAGGACGAATTCATCGGTGAATTAGGTAGTGATAGGGCTAGGATGATCCTTTACGTTCATGAGGACAAACCCTCAGAGCCGAGTTATGGCCCACCAATTGATAGTTTAGACCTGCCGAAGGAATTAATAGACAAGTTGAGGAGTTTTGGGATTGATAGACTTTACGACTTTCAGTGGGAGGCTTATCAATCAATTATTAATGGGAATAATACGGTAATAATGGCAGGGACTGGCGTTGGTAAGACCGAGGCATTCCTACTACCGTTAATAACGATGATTGGTAGGGAGGGCATTAAGGCAATGATTATGTACCCAACAAAGGCCCTCGCCAGGGATCAACTACTCAGGATGCAGAGGTACTTCACGGCCATCAACGTGTCCGTGATGCCTTATGATGGTGATACGCCAAGCGACATTAGGTCTAAGATATATTCCTCACCACCCGACATACTTATCACAAACCCTGACATGGTTAGTGAGGCCTTAACTCACGTTGGTAAGTTCAGGGATTTACTACGTAATTATGGCGTGGTCGTACTAGATGATTTCCATGTATATAATGGCGTTTTTGGAGCCCATGTTCATTACGTGCTCAAGAGGATGAGGAGGTTCATGAGGAATTATCAGTTCGTTGTTTCCACAGCCACGGTTGGCAACCCAGTTGATTTTGCCCGGGAGTTGCTCGGTGTTGATGATGTTAGGTTAATTAGGGGTCCAGAGGGTAGGAGGGGCTTAGTTAGGCACGTACTGGTTAGCCCGATAAGCAGGGGTAGGCTTGCTGAGGCTGCTGAGTTGGCTAGGGTGTGTGTTAGGAGGGGTATGAAGTGCCTGGTCTTTGCTGATAGCCATAGGTTTGTGGAGTTGATTAAGAGATTTGTCGACAAGGCCGGGTTTGGTGATAGGGTTAGGGTTCATAGGGCTGGGCTCACCATTGAGGAGAGGCATGAGGTTGAGGATGGGTTTAGGGAGGGCAGGTACTTAGTGCTCCTGACTACGCCGACTCTAGAAATGGGTATTGACGTTGGCGATGCGGATGTGGCCGTCATGGCGACAATACCACCCAGCTACTCAAAGTACCTGCAGAGGAGTGGTAGAGTTGGTAGGAGGGGTCAGAGGGCTTACGTGATTCAGGTCCTTGGGGATGACCCAATGAGCACCTACTATAGTTCAAATCCACGTGAGTTCTACATGAGGAAGCCAGAGGATCTGTACGTTGAGTGGAGGAATGACGAGATTGCCAAGAGGCACTGCCTATTGATGGCTTATGAAAGGCCTGTGAGGAGCAGCTCAGTGGATCTTTACTGTGAGGAGGTGCTTAAGTCCTTGGTCAGTGAGGGTTTAGTTGAGGTTAGGGGTAATTACTATGTAGTGAGTAGTAAGGGTCGTGAGGTCGCTAAGGCAATGCATGGCATTAGGGGTATTGGCGATGTTGTTAAGATAGTCGAGGGTAGGAGGGTAATCGGCCATAGAGAATTACCGATGGCACTAAGGGAGCTTCATGACGGTGCCATTTATCTTCATGGTGGTAGGGTCTACGAGGTCTATAAACTCGACCTTGGAAGCAGAACAGCCCACGTGAGAAGGTTACCGAACGACTACGATCTTTACACAACGGCGCTCTACATCTCTGAACCTAAGATTGATGAAGTACTTGAGGAGGGTTTCATAAAGTCCGTGCCCTATCAATACGTTCGGTTAACAATTAAGGAGGTGGTTCATGGTTACGTGGTTAAGAGATTCGGTAGTGGTGAGGTTGTGGAGAGGAGGGAATTCAATGAGTCATTCACGTATGAGTTCAGAACAAAGGGCATAATCATCTACGCGCCCTTCATAACCTTCAGTCCATTTGAGAATGTGGACGTCGTTGAGAGAGGCAGGGCTTACCATGCGGCTGAGCACATAATGATCATGGTTGGGGAGAATGTGGTTGGGGCAGGGCCCACGGATCTAGGTGGTATCTCATACCCAACTGGGCATATAATAATTTATGATTCATACCCAGGCGGTTCAGGCACCGCTAAAATGCTCCTTAAGAATATTGATGAAGTGCTTAAGATATCCCTTAACGTATTAACACACTGCACGTGTATTGATGGTTGTCCTAAATGTGTTTACTCGCCGTATTGCGGCAATGATAATCATTACCTATCAAGGAGGAATGCCATAAGGGTTATTGACGCGATAATTAAGGGTGTATCGTCAAGAATTACTGAATTACCTAACGAGGGGTCTTATGATTAGTGTTAATCATTGTTAATTTCCTTGATATACTGAGAAAGGCAGGCATGAGTATTATTAATGGCACTATGTACGTAACTACCCTAAACCAAACATCATACATTAAGTAATAATTACCAAGCCCAAGGCTATTTAGTATGTATAGGTTAGCAAGTTCGCCAATACCCGCTGAGCCAGGTAATACCGATATGTACGTAAGTACTATGTATGAGGATGAAATTAAGATCCCCGTTAATACATTTATGTGAGCACCAAAGGCATAGAATATCATCATTACGTTAAGCCCCGACAGCACCCACTGAACAATTGATACTAGGAAAATTATTAAGTAATCAATAAGCGAGAGTTTAAGACCATAGACCTCACTAGCATTTATCAATATAAAGTTACTCGCAATCTTTACCTGTGAATTAATAAACCTGAATAAACCCTCAATATACCTACCAAGTCTCGCACTTACTATCGCTATGAACAACACAATATATACCAGGAGCAGTATTAATGCCATTATGAACGCTATGTAGGGAACTACGGCAAGACTAAACATGTAAAACATGAGTACTATGGACGTCAATGTTATCGTATCAACTGTATAACGAAGCACTATGCCCTCCGTAGCCCTAGTCGTTGGTAACCCTTTAAGTGTTAGGTAGGCTATTGAGACAGCCTCACCACCAATGTAGAATCCAGGTATTAATAATGACGTGAACGTCTGCGCAGCGGCTATCTTAATGAGTTCTGTAGTCCCTACCCTATAGCCCATGCCCCTATTGAATATTATGCTAAGTCTAAGACCAACGAGCGATAATTGTGCCAAGTATATTATTTCAGAAATTATTAAATAGAGTGGGTATTTCGGGGCCTCATACCTACTGCTTGCCAGTCCCGACCTTATTAATATTAATATTGTTGCTATTATTACGGCTATAGAAATGCCTATGAATGCCGCATCCCTACGCCAATCACCACCGCTAATACTATTATGCCTAACCAATCTAATCTTGGCTAATTACATACCGTTTTAAAGACTTTCACACAGTAATCCTAATCCCTAATATAATTCTTCTTTGCCATACCATGTCAAAGCACCCAACAAACATTAATCTAGGCACATCACTATCCAGGGACTTATTAACGCAATCAACAAAGTCAGGGAGGACTGCATTGACTGCCTCATGAATAATCTTTGTCCTCTCTCCAAAGTCAATATTTCTCAGGTAATTAATCCAGTGAGAGTCGCTGTAAAGCAGTACCTTAATTATATCCTCAATCTTAACATCGAAGTTCTGACCCATCTATTTATCTCTTGCTTCTCATATATTTAAATTTTTCTCAAAATGAATTACGTAAATTAAGTACATTAAATCAAAGTGATTTCTCAAAGATGATAACAATATTAAAAATTAATTATGGGTAAGGTCAATTATAAGTCTATACGAATTTAATGCCATCAACCTTAGTGAGAGTGCCTGTGTATAGGAATGCTATTTGCCTAAGTGCAGCATAGTAATCGAATTCATTAAGTGCGGAGATGCCATCAATAGGCACAACCACGTTATACCAATTGAGCGCTGCGCTACCTGCCGTGTGTAGCACGCATATGTTAGCCACTGTACCCACTATTACTAAGTTCGTTGCATGGACGATATGTCTAAGTACGTAATCTAGGTCTGTGCCGAAGAATGCGTCGTACCTATGCTTCCTTATAACTATGTCATCCGGCAAGGGCTTAAGCTCATCAACTATTTCTGCACCCCACGTGCCCATGACGCAGTGCTCACCCCATATTCTAAACTCGGGGTCGTTCTTGAAGTGCCAGTCTTGGGTGTATATTACGGGTACATTGGCGTCTCTAGCTTTCGTTAGTAACTTCCTTATTGCTGGTATTGTGGCTTGTGCCGTCGGTACGTAGAGCTTACCATTTGGTTTTACGAAGTCATTCTGCATATCGACAACTATCACGGCAGTGCTTGAGGCCGGTAGTGAGACTTCCTCCTTAATTTCTATTTCAGGTACCTTAACCGTAGCCGTTATCTTTGACATCGGTCCAGAATTAATGATGCCCCTAATATATTTGAGGCGGCAATTTTTACCAAAATGCCGCATTGATTTTAAATCATTCTTTGAACCTTAAGCATAAACTGCTTGATCTTCGACATCACATTCTCAACGTGCCAAACAGGGTTTACGAAAACCATCAACCAGCCCTTGGAGCCCATTTCAAAGAAGGCGATTTTGAAGTTTGAGAAGCGAATTATGAGGTATTGATATGGACCAAGGAGGTCATCATTGATTTTAGCGGTATGATCGACGAACTCTATGAGGGAAAGGAGGTTTTTGAGGGATTTGACGGTGAGGGTGTTTGGGATATGATAAATAAGTGGGATGCCGTTTGAATCAATAATGGCGGCGCCAATAATTACTTCGCCGTCTATCAACTCACTAAGCATTATCCGCTTAAGCTCGGTTTGAAGCGTCTTCTCAACGACCTTTTTATCGGGAGAAACATAAATTACCAAACTAATCCCCATAGAATTGCTAGCGCAACTCTTTATAAGCCTTATCGCTTCAATTTATGTACTATAGAGAGTACGTAGTAATATGTAGACAAAAAATAGATTTATAATACCTAAAACCCTACGTACCACTCCTCTTACCAGCCCTACCAAGCATTTCATGAGCCCTAGCCAACTCATCCCTTGCCAAGGCAAGCACTAAATTAACCTCGCCAGCAAGTACGGCAGCTGCCACTATCTCCGCAAACTTCAGGGCATTGGTTCCAGGCGGGTTTCCAGAGCCATAAACACCAAGCATTTGAAGCATCTCTCTCTGCGTCGGCAACCCAGTACCACCACCCACAGTGCCAACCTCGAGACTCGGCAATGTAACTGATACGTAGAGGTCTCCATTATCGAGGGATTCCATCCAGGTAATACCCATGCTAGACTCAACAACCTGGGCCACATCCTGCCCAGTGGCTATGAATATCGCCGCAATTATATTAGCGAAGTGGGCGTTGAAGCCGTATGAATGAGCCAACGCAGAGCCAAGTAGGTTCTTCCTATTGTTGACCTCGGCAACGTCCTCCGCCGTGACACCCCACTTCTCCAGGGTGCTTCTTGGTATTACGGCCTCGCTAATCACGGTCTTACCCCTACCGAGTAGGAAGTTTACGGCGTTGGCCTTCTTATCAACACACATATTACCACTAAGTGCGACTAGGCGCGCCTTTGGGAAGTTGCTAAGTATGTACTTAACGGCCTTGTCGGTGGCTATCGTCACCATGTTCATACCCATCGCATCTCCAGTCGTGAACTTAAATCTAAGCCAAACATTATTACCAACAATAAACGGTTGAATACTCACTAACTTCGCATGCCTACTGGTTGACTCAGCCACGCTCTTAACCTCATTGAAGTGCTCATTAACCCAATTAACAAGCTCAACAGCATCAATTACACTTGGCACCGCAATTACTGGAGCCCTGGTCATACCATCATTAATGACCTTGCTCCTGGCACCACCTGCCTCAGTGACGATCTTAGCGCCCCTATTCACAGAGGCCACCAATGCGCCTTCCGTGGTCGCCAGTGGTATGTAGTAAAGTCCGTTGGCGTAATCGCCAATTACCCTCAACGGCCCCGCAATTCCTATTGGTACCTGCGCAGCGCCTATCGTGTTTTCTATATTCCTACCGACCACCGTGTTAAAGTCTATGACCGTCTTACTGACATTCTCGAGCTTCACATTAACCCTACTCTCGATATACCTCCTCCTGACTTCGGTTGCCTTATTCGAGTCATTAAAGAGCTTGTCTAGCTCGTGAAGTTTCAATTCACCTCTGTCAATCTTTGTGAATATGTCCTCAAGGCTTATTTCCTCAACCATTATATGGGCTATATCCAGGGAATATTTAAAAACTTCACATTTATGGCAACTGCTGGTGTTTAATACGACAGAAGTATATGTCGTAGCCCACTCCCTGGTGCCAGGCGGTAGGCATTATGAGAAAGGACTGAAGGAGTTATTCGCCGATGCATTTCTGAAGGTCCTTGATCAAGTCGGTAATGCCAACCTAGGCGCAATATACGTGGCCAACGCCTTCTCTGAGGTGCTTCAGGATCAAAGCGTTCTCGGGGCTTACCTTGCAGACTACGTTGGCCTTAGGAGGATACCGGCCATTAGGATTGAGAGTGGTGATGGGTCAAGTGGTATCGCGGTTCTGGAGGCCTATAACATGGTTAAGGCGGGGATCTACGATTGCGTTGCGGTTGTTGGTGTTGAGAAGATGCATGACGTCGTTAATGTTAAGTTGAATAAGGCCCTATCCACAATAACCGACTACGAGTATGAGGGCTTCTTCGGAGTGACACCGGCGGCACAGGCGGCGATGGCAATGAAGGAGTACATGATCAAGTATGGCTACGACTATGAGGACCTGGCAATATGGCCAATAAAAATGCATGAGAGAGGTAGCAAGAACCCACTTGCATACATGAAGAAGCAGGCAACGCTTAAGGACGTGCTTGAGTCAGAGGTCGTTGCGGACCCACTGAGGCTTTATGACGTCGCGCCTGCCGTGGATGGATCAGCCGCAGTAATACTGTGTAATAGGCCCATTAAGAGTGATGCTGTGATTAGGATTGATGGTATTGGCGTTGGTGCCTATGGTACTTACCTGGGCCAGAGGGATTCTTTGACGGAGCTTTACTCCGTTAGGGATGCCACAAACATGGCCCTTAGGATGGCTCACGTTTCAATAAATGACATAAACCTGGCGGAGGTTCATGACACGTATAGCATACTTGGCATGCTGGCTCTGGAGTCGATGGGTCTCGTGAGGCTTGGTGAGACACCGAGGCTACTATCCACGGGCGCGTTGGACGCGGGTAATAAATTAATTGTTAATGCCAGCGGTGGGCTTAAAGCCATGGGATTCCCTGGCGGGGCATCGGGTATGTATGAATTAGCGTTGATGGTTATGGAGTTGATGAATGTAAAGCCCTTTGAGTCGCTGGGTAGGGCTGAATTGGGAATTGTCCAGGATATGGCCGGTTTTGACCTGATATCAACATCGATAATACTCAGGAGGGTGAGCTGACATGGTGGACCAGAGACTATCCATACCAAGGTACTGGAGGAGGATGCCCCAGTACTACAGGCTCGAGGGTATTCAATGCGTTAAGTGTGGTCGAATATACTTCCCACCAAGGGCCGTGTGCGAGTGCGGTTCTAGGGAGTTTAAGCCATACCCATTACCAAGCACCGGCAAGCTCCTGAACTTCACCGTGCTTTATTCAGTGCCCGTTGAGTTTGAGAAGATGAAGCCTCTGATCATAGGTGTGGTGGATCTTGGCGGCGTTAAGGTTGTTGGGCAAATAGTGGATTGCATGAACCCCGAAAAGCTGAGTCCTGGCATTGATGTTGAGGTTGTGTTTAGGATGGTTAAGATGGATGGCACATACGGCCTAATAAACTACGGCTATAAGTTCAGACCAATCAATAATTGCTAAATCTCCTAAGAATCAAAACCCTCACCTTAAACGCCCTCCTAATCCAATCACAGGAGCCGCCATTACTCACGCAGAGCATGTATGACCTAGCAATGAATGCCAAGTCCGCCAGGAAGCCTGCGGTTACGTAATCCTGAGCCTTCAATGCATGAGTCATACGGTCGACTATGTAGGAATATACCGTGGCAGGATTTACGAGATCATCATCAATATCCGCCAGGTAATCCCTATTTATTCGCACCTCACCTCTGACCAACCTGACGTATTGGTAATATGACACCGCGGCGGATATCGTGTTACTTAGGTCATTACCGTTGACGACATCTAGGTAAGGCTTAGCATAATCGCCACAAGCCATTAACCTACTCACTATGCTCTCCCTATTGCCACTGCCGATTAGTGTCCATAGGAAATCCTCCATGGCACCTATTACCTCTTGACTACACTCACTCCTCTTCACTTGATCCCTGCTTACCTGCATACTCATCAAACCACTTCTTCAACTCCTCAATACTGGGCTCTATAAGTGTTAATCCCTTGCCAGGCTCAATCTCATACTTCATAGCCTTCCTATAGTGGTTAGTGAGCCTCGCCTTCTTTATAATGAGCCAACGCTCAATCTCCTTCTTCCTCTCTGGCTGCTCAATCCACATGTGGATGATGGCATCTGCAATATGCTCGGCGCCAAACCCGAAGGTCATACCGGTGGTTGGCGCGAATTGATTCGTCATAATTACAGTGACGTTACTCCTATACAGCCTCTGCCTCAGTCGATAAGTGATTAACCTGGCCATTGCCGGGGCATGAGCCCACATTGGTGCTAGGGAGTCGATGATGACTAGGACATCCCTCGTTATCTTACCCTCCTCGCTAACGCCGAGGACCTCGTAAGCCCTCTCTATTGCTGAGATCACGACCTCCATACTCAATGGCGACTTAGCCTTAGCCTTACCCTCCTCATCCTCACCAGCCCTAAGCAACTCCCTATACTCCCTAGCCAAGCCGAAGAGGTCAATCACGACTAGGTTCGTCTTCACGTCCTTGACCTTCCCAGCCAGTACATCGGCAAGACTAACCGCATCACTTAGGTCAATATTGAATTGTTTAGCCTGCCTAACAACATCGAAGAACCTGGTCTCCGTACTCACGTAAACCACAGGCATTGCATCCACATTAGCCCCCGCAGCCTGTATCGTGAGGATGGACTTACCAACACCTGGCTCTCCAGTCACTAGAAGCCAGTTACCCCTTGGCACACCACCAAGCAGTGCATAGTCAAGCCAATTAATCCCAAGGCTAATTCTCCTTACTGCGCTGGACATTGGGGAAGAGAGATATTGCCGAATTTAAAAATCATTTTAATAATGACTTAGCCATATTACACTCTCATCTGCTTAATGTCTGGGAAGTCATCTTCAAAGTACTCATGCTCACCCCTAATACCCTTGCTTCTCTTCTCACGTTCAAGGCCCCTAAGTTCAACACGCCTGATCTTACCGCTGATTGTCTTAGGTAGTTCAGGCACGAACTCAATAGCTCTGGGCCTCTTATACGGCGCTATGTTAAGCCTAATGAACTTGAATATGTCATGGGCCAAATCCTTACTTGGTGTGTAGCCTGGCTTAAGGACAATGTACGCCTTTGGTATAAAGCCCCTTATCGGGTCTGGGCTTGGGACCACGGCAGCCTCAGCAACGGCCGGGTGCTTCAATAAGTCACTCTCCAGTTCAAACGGGCTAATCCTATAGTCGCTTGACTTGAATACGTCGTCCGCACGGCCAACGAAGTATAGGTAACCCTCCTCATCCATGAAAGCCACATCACCCGTGAAGTACAGGCCGAGCCTAAACACCTCCCTATTCTTATTTTCATCATCATAACCAACCATTAGGCCAATCGGCCTTGGGCTAGTCCTAACGGTTATGTGCCCATCCTTATTAATACCCACGGGATTCCCATCCTCATCAACGAGGACTACGTCATAGCCAGGGGCTGGTTTACCCATTGAGCCAGGCTTAATCTTCATGCCGGGGAAGTTACCAACCATGAGCGTGGTCTCCGTCTGCCCATAGCCATCACGTATGTACTTACCCGTGGCCTTGTAGACACGCTCAATTACCTCTGGATTAAGCGGCTCGCCGGCGCTCACGAAGCTCTTAATCTTCTCTAAGTTATACTTCGTTAAGTCCTCGAGAATTATCATACGCCAAACAGTTGGTGGCGCACATAGTGTGTCAACACCGTAATTCTCAAGAATCTTCAAATGATTAGCCGCACTAAACCTACCACTATAGTCATAAACCACGGTAGTGGCACCAGCATTGAAGGCTGCGAAGAATGTCGACCAAGCCCACTTAGCCCGAGAATGTGAGGTTTTAGGCCCATGGGCCCTGGGCGGGGCAATTTAGCCTCCTCATTGCCTTGGTTGCTTCTTCGCGCATTCTTTTAAGCACTTCGCAGACTTTAATGACCAGCTCTGGGTATTTCTTAATTGTACTCATGTTCATGTAGACTACGAACTTCTTGCCCTGCTTACTTAATTCGGCTTCGTAATTAGCACCTCGAAGTTTTTCCCAAATTGCCTTAGCATCCTCGAAACTCTTACGGTTAGTCCTTAACTCCACTGAGCCGTCTTGTCTCACGTGGACGTTCATTGATATGCTATCAATTATACTAATTGACCATCTGCCTTTTTGCTTGACTCTTATATTTGCTAGCATTATTAAATTCCTTAATTTTTCCCCATCCGGCAAAGCGCTTAAATCCTTGATTATAGTTGCAACTTCTTGGTTATTGAGCCATCTCTGAGCAAGGGCTACGGCCTTGAAGGACCTAATTTCGAAAACTTTCACGTCTTTTTTATCGTCTTCGTCAAATCCGCATTCCCTTAACCTTTTAGTTATATTACCCCACGTCTCATATTTCGAATCGCCTATTGTAAGTCTGACTCTCCTTTTTTCAATATCGATATTGCCGTCTCCGAAAACGGCGGCCAATAAAAAGATTAGAAAGTCTTTCTCATTCATATTGAGAATCTTCCTAACAATCTTAATCTTATCTTTGACTTTATTGTTAATGGAAACTAAGCATAATTTAACTTTAATATCATTGTTAATATTTACGTTATCTATATGTATATATACTTTATTTGACCATGCTAGCGCCCAAATAATTGATTGCCAGAGATAAACTGTACTCATTTCTGGACGGTTTTGGATAACTGATCCATCTGTTAGTAACAGACCGTATCTTATTGCTTTGGATATGTTATTTTTCAGCGTGTTAGGCGTAATAACGTGTATACCTTTTAGTTTCTTTAATGCTATAGCCATTGTTATACCCTTCTCCTTAGCCATTTTGTGCATCCTGATTGTTAAATGTTCCGTATATATGTATATTATAAACGATTCATTCTCGTTAAATGGCTCGCCTCGCATGATTATTGTTGCCTCACCTCTCCTTAACTTTTCAATCAATTCCTCAAGCTCTCTTCGATAAGTCCTCAGCCACTTTTCTCGTGCTTGCCTCACGAGCTCAATCATCTTCTTGGCTGCCTCGATCATTGCCTTCCTCAGTTCGGCGATGGTTGGGTCATTGTTCTCCTTGGCCTTCTCCTCCATGCTCGTTAGCCAAGTATCTAGTTCGTTGATTGTTTTATCGAACGGCGTTACCGACTCACTTAATAGCACGCCTTTGTGCTTCTCCACCCTCCTAAGGAACTCATTGATTAACTTCATTACTTCCTCGATTGTTTTTGGGTCGTTGACGGACTCACCGCATTGAAGCCGCTTATTACCCCTTACCTTCACGCCCCAGCAAATCCTCAAGCCGTTAAGAGCCATGGTACATCCATGGGACTAATCCCAACAAGGCTAATAAGTCACTACCGACCCAGTGCTGAATTGAGTTAAGCACATAATTGAAAGAAACCAAGCACCTAAGGGCGTAAGGTCATGCACGGAGCACAACCAATCCACAGTCAGCACCCACATAAGCAATAAACTAAAAGCAGCAAGGCAAAAACAAAATGTAATAAATCGTGAGGATAATGAGGGGAAAATACCTTCTTATTTATTGATTTTCACGAACCACTGAGATAACCGAGAATGCCAGGGCTTGAGATGTTCATGTGTCTATAACCGGGCTTGGCACCCACCCAGTACATCGTTGTTAGGTGGCCGATTGGGTAGCTTGAGTGGGTGTGCATTACCATCTTCGGCTTAGCCGTCGTACCAGACGTGAAATAGACAAGTAACAATTCATCGGTTTTAGTCCTAACTCCCTGGAAGTTCTCAGACTTACCACTCGTTAATTCGTAATAGTCGAGCCAACCAGGGCCTGGCTTACCGAGGGTTATGAAATACTTAACACCAAGCTTCTCAAGCCTATCCCTAACCTGGTTAATCTTGTTAACAACCTCTGGGTCGGCGATTATTGCCTTGAAGTGCGCCCTCGCAGCCCTATCCTCAATATCCGCCGGTAATAACAGTGTGGTGGCTGGCGCAATCACGGCGCCCATCTTCATGAGCGCCAGGAAGGTCTCAAAGAGCTCAGGTCTGTTGTTGAGCATCACCATGACGACATCTCCACGGCCAATGCCCAGCTCGGTGAGTGCGTTGGCTAGTCTGTTAGATCTGGCCCTAAGCTCGGGGTAACTAAAGATCCTGGAATCACCGGTCTTAAATAGCTCATCATTTATGTATACGAGGGCGGGGTTTGTGGCTGTCTCTGCAAGATGCTTATCGAAGTAATCCACAGCCCAATTAAACTCGCCAGGCGGTGGCCACCGGAAGTTCGCCTTAGCCTCCTCATAACTACCCGCATTTAAGAGCATGTTTCTCTGTTTAAGGAACTCGTCAAGAACTACGCTAGCCATTATAACTTAGTGGTTCTTGATATTAATAAATTTTATCTTATTATCTTAATAGTATATTCATTAAGTGAATTAGCATATTAGATCAATAAGTGCTGTAGTATGTTAAAAATAAAAATTATTAATCAGCTCGTCTCTTCCTAAATCACCGGTCATCCATATCATCGACCCATCATCACTAGAGTAATTATTTTTATTCGGGAATTTTAAGCTTGAAGGCCGATTAATGATGCAATTATTATGCCCGTTATGACGGCTACAAAGCCCAGCGTTGATTTTAGGTTCAGTTTCTCCTTAAGCTTGGTTATTGCCAGGACCTCGGTGATTACGGGTGATAGTGCCGTTATTAACGTTGGTACCGCAATCCCTGCGTAATCCACGGATAGTACGTATAGGGGACCTCCAACGCCGTAACTAATTAATCCGGCGAGGAAAACCTTACCGCTGATTTTAACTTTGAAGCCCTCAATAGCCATCTTCAGCATTAATGCGCCAATCATTAGGGTGACGCCTCTGACGAATATTATGCCCCAGGGACTCGTGTATTCATAGGCCCTGTACAGGGCTAGGAAGGAGAAGGCGTAGAGTATGGCTGAGAGGAGGGCCATGAAGTACCCGTAAAAGGTTCCTTTGCCGGAGCCCATTATTAAGTAGAGACCGATCATTATTAGTATGGCGGGCCACGCGTACGTTAGGTATGATGGGCTAATCACGAGTAGTATTATTGGGAGTAGAACTACGTAAGCGTAGGAGATTACGTTTGCAATACCGACATCAGCATACCTAAGTGAGATTAGGAATGCGTATGTTCCAAGTACAGGCCCGAGCACCGCAAAGAGGGTCCCATAGAGCCAGGCGCCATAGTTTAATGGTGGTCTGAGTAGTATAAATGGCACGGCAAGTACGAATGCGCCTAGTGAATTCGATATTAAGTCATCGAGTGCGCTGTCCGTTGCGCCTACCCTGTAAAGTATTGGTGATACTGCCCAGGCTAGTGATGCTGCCACGGCTAATGCAATGCCGAGTAGGTAGACTAACATATTCTTCATCACGGGTGTAAAGCCCAAGCATTAAAAGGCATACTCCTAATTCATTAATTGAACGTTGGGTTAGATAAAGTATTAAAGTTTCTCGTGATCCTAATAATCAATGAATTGGAGAATAGTCTTCCTAATCCTTGGAATCGCATTATTAATTATTGGCGCACTGGTAATCGTGCTGTCAATAACTCAACGGCAGGTCGTAATTCAGATACCGGCGAATTCATCATCACCCGCCTACCTATTGCTGAGTAATTGGAGGAATCTGAGCATATACGTATCCACTGGCTACCCAATACCAAAACCAGTATTAAATGGCGAATCCTCTAAGCCACCGTCAATCCTCCAGGTATTTTACGGGCAATATGGACTACTTAGTATTAATGTGACCATCACGAACTTAGGAAACACCAGTGAAGCCTACCTAGCGCTCAACAATACGGTCATTATCAGGGGCAGTAATGGCGAGGTGTCGGTATTCATACCACCAAACTACACAACCATAGCCATTATTACCAGGTCGAGAAACCCACTGGCCATTGAGGTATTTATACCGGCTTCTTACATGTACCAGGTAATTAATGCTACATTCGTGATCATAAAATCACCGCTTACAATCAGTATATACTCAGGTAGTGGGATTACGGTAAGCAATGTGGATGGGTGGACCGTGCTCAGTATTAGTGGTAACTACACATACGTGGTTCTAAACCTCGGTGGTACATCGATAATTCCAATTAATGAATTAATGAATATCAACAATAACGAGGTCAGTAATTGGCTGGGGTTGGCGAGGAAGCCCAGGTTAAGTGGTGCACTGCTCACTGAGTACTACCTGAGCCTCCTACTGCTTATGGACGACCAAAACCCAGTCACTGGGGAATTCGCCGCATCACCGGAGCCCGTGTACTTTTATACCTGGGTTAGGGATTCATCATTCGCAGCCATGGCACTGCAGGCAGCCGGTTATTACGGACCAGCAATGAAGTACTGGTTATGGATGTGCAACGCCCAAAACTCAAGCGGCACTTGGTACACGCGTTACAACTTCTGGTACGGAACACTGGACAAGACCTTCGGCATTCCTGAGTATGACGGTATTGGGCTGTTCCAAATCGGTGTTTGGCAGTTTTATGAGTATACGCACAATAAGTCATTCCTACTGGCGGTGCTACCCTGCATCAATAAGTCCCTAGGTTGGGAGTTAGAGAGCATTGAGGAGAATGATGGTTTAATACCTAAGGACCTAAGCATTTGGGAGGGCAATTACGCCTATAACTTCTGGACGCAGGCAATTGATGACCTAGGCCTATACGCCTCAGCACAGATATATAGGGTATTGGGTCTTAACAACACGGAGATACTTAGGGCCGCCAATGAATTAAACGCCACAATACAGAGGTACTTCTACACTGGCAAGTTCTATTCACAGGCAATCACGAGCACCGTGGTATACACAAGCGGCGGTTCGCAGGTGACCTACGTACCTAATGGAATACCCGACTCATCAGTAATCCTACCCATAGCCATGGGACTGGTAAACCCACGTGGTGTTAGGGCTGTAAGCACGGTCGAAACCATAACACGTGTATTGACGGTTAATGGAGGGTTAGCGAGGTTCCCAGGCGATGATTATCACTACGATTCAAGCCTTTATGACAGTACGGCGCCAGACCCACCATGGTTGATAACCACGTTATTCCTGGCCATGTACTATGATGATGTTGGAAACTACACGGGTGTGTACAATATATTGGCATGGTGTATTGAACATTCGCAACATGGCCTATTGCCTGAGGCAATTGACCCAAGACTTGGCTATCCACTACCTACGACATCCCCATTAACTTGGTCGGCCGCGATGTACGTGCTCACGGCCCTCAATTATAGGCCACAGCATAAGCCCGTGATCACGACTATGGTCTTGGTGGCCGTGGTAATAATTTTACTCGCCATAGTGATGTTCGCGGTCTATGGCAGGGCCGGCCCTAGACAAGCCTTATGGTCTCGCCATTATTCATGAACACGGTCGGTATCTTAAGCTGGAGCTCCAGGGTTAGGGCTAGGTTCATTATCTTACTTGGCTCTCCGTGAACTAGCATTATCTTATGGGGCTTGGGCTCCATATTCCTCACATAATTAATCAATTGCCTCCTATCACTATGCCCCGAGAACCCAGGTATTGACTCGACCTTCATCTTAATATCAAGCGTGACCCTATCCGAGTAGTACCTAACCGTTAACTTCCTCTCTCCCTGCTGAATCCTCCTACCAATCGTGTTTTCCGCCTGATAAGACACGAAGATCAGCATGTTCCTCTCATCCTCGGCAGCATGCACGAAGTAGTCCATTATTGGGCCTCCATTAAGCATGCCGTGCGGAGCCAATATGACGGCTGGCGGCCCCTGGAGTATCTCCATGACTTGCTCCTTACGCTTCTCAGGGTCTCTGGCCCTCTCGATTGGCTTAACGTACTCGCTCAGGAATGGGTTTACTCCATCATAAATCATCTCCCTAAGCGCTCTGTTTAGGTAGTCCGGGAACATTAGGTGAACGTTCAGCGTCTCTAGGACCATCCCATCGACGTAAATCGGGATTTTGGGCAATTGCTTATTATTAATGGCTTCATTAAGCACCAGGAGTATTTCCTGGGCCCTACCCGTGCTAAACACGGGGATTAACACCTTACCCTCATGCTCAACAGTGTGCTTGACTAAGTCAATGAGTTTCTGCTCACTTTCCTGCCTTGGTGGCTGAACATCCTCCTTACCACCGTAGGTGCTCTCCATAATTAATAGCTCGGCTCTCTTGAACTTGTTATGTGCTGGGTTCAAAAGCCTGGTCGGTCCATACTTCATGTCGCCAGTGTAAATAATGTTGTAAAGACCATTACCAATGTGTAGGTGTACCACGGCTGAGCCAACCTCATGCCCGCCATCAAATAGCATGAGCTTTGTGTCCGGGGATATGTCCGTTGGGTGGTCGGCGTAGTTTAGGGTTATCGTGTGGTAGAGGGCCTGGGCAAGGTCCTGCCTGCTGTAGGGTGGTACCCTACCCTCGGACTCCGCCTGCTCAATATAGTCAGTGAGTAGTACCTCCATTAAGTACTTAGTGGGCTCCGTCATGTAGACCGGGCCCTTATAACCATACTTGAATAGGTACGGTACATAGCCAATGTGATCCATGTGCGCGTGGGTTATCACCACGGCATCCAGGGTATCTAGGTCCACCTCATCAAGCAGTGGCGCCTCATCGCCTGAGCTCGAAGGCTTAACACCGCAGTCAAGTAGTATTGAGCTCTCCTTCGTCCTAACGAGTATGGCGCTCCTACCAACCTCCATCTGAGCGCCCAGCCCTGTAACGGTTATCCTAGCGTCCTTATACACGGGCTCCCTATGAATCCTCATTCCAAGCCTCCTAAGGAACTCAAGCCTATCCTTGGCTGTGGCTATTTGTATCTGCTTAACGGCATCTATGTCCGACCTGGGCAATCCAGCGCCCATCTCCAGCGCCGTGGGTATTATCCAGGGCTTCCAACCAGTCTCAGCCAATATCTCCTTCTCCAACTTACTCCTCTCCCTAACGGGCCTCTTCAAATAAACATACACCTCACCAGTTGGTTCATCAACCACTATGTCATCGATTATATTCGAGCCAACACTCTTCGTAACCATGTCTGTAATGACCCTCTTCAACTTATCAACCTCCTTAATCCTAACCTTCGGATCACCCCTAATGATTATGTACTTCTTCAACTCCTTAGCGAGGGTCTTTATATACTCGCTATGCTCCATCACGTACCTTGGGTTCATCACGTAAATGATTACGTTGGGGCCCTCAAAGTCCACCCTAGAAAACTTGGCTTCGGGCGGTAGGATCTCCATAATCTTCTTCTCCATCTCCTCCTTCAAGGATGCCATACTCAAAACCTCAAGAACTGAGGAACGAATACCGCAGGCACTTAAAAAATTATCTCTAAAGGAGCATGGGAAATAACAAGTAGCGCGTTTCAAAAATCCGATAACGAAAACCTAATAAGACAGCAGGCAACGTAAAGAGTACATACAAGACGGGTAGATGCTAGGGCTGATGGTGAGACTGTCTCAACATATTTGCTGAGGTTATGATATTCATTAGGGGTGCGAGCGATAAACTAATGTGTGAAATTATCCGTTGGACCTATTGTTGATATATTTTTATTCTTTTCATGATATATCGCATATTATTTTGTTTTCCTGGGTTTGTGTTTTGTTCTTTGTTTTATTGTTTTTCAATTATATACTTAATTAAATTTAGCACTAGATCGATAGTGATTTATTAGTCTTACTGGGGATTAGCTTATGGATGTTTCATGGCTCTTGAGATTGCTAAGCCATTGAGGGTTTGTTGGGGCGTTAAGGTTAAGGGCTCAAAGAGAATTGTGTGCGGTGAGACTGTCAATGATCCAAGGATAATTGAGGAGACCATGAAATTGATAGGCGAGTTCTTAACCCGAGTCGAGAAGCACAAAAGTGTACTATTAAGTGGTTTAGCGACGCCGTTTGACGACGTAATCAATGACTTAAGTAATTGGTTATGGTCGATTAGGGAGAAAATCAAGGGAGGCAATGATGAAAATATCGCAAAGCTAAGGATGGCAATGCTCAAGGTAAGCGAGAAAATGTTAATGCTCGTGAGGCAAGCTAAGGAAAATTGGCTAAGCATATTCAAACCAGAGCTCGAGGAACTAATCGAGGAGCTAAGGAAGGGAAAAGTTGAGGTAATAATAACGGGAGAGCCGTTTAATGAGGATAAGAGCTTCATGGTGCATCTATACACAGGACACCTGGCGATTGGGGTGAGTAGGGTTAGGCGAAGTGTGACTGTAGTAATAACATTGACTGGTCTTAGGGGCGTACGCATAATAATGCCCAAGCTCTTCAATGACGTAAAACTAAGGGCGATGAGGTACGGCCTATTACTGACGGACGGGGCAATAAATAAAGCTGGTAACCCAGAGATGAATACAAACCAAATTTGGCAGACTGTTATATGGTTAATGGCATGGCCTGGGAGGAATCACGTGCTCGTGCATGGCGTGAACCTCAATGAAGATAATGTAGCTATTGTGTGGATTTTAACGGCGATGGACCATAGGGTTAAAAGCAAGGCTAAGGTCGCTAAAGAGGTCCATAAGTTTGATGATGAGGTGTTCCTAACGTTCCTATTGACTGCAGTTCTCGGGGATGGTGCTGTTGATGTTAAGGGAAAGAGGGTTAGGCTTATGATTGGTAATTCGAAGTACGGGTTATGGAGGGATATTATTAGGAGAATGAAGAACCTTGGCTTTAGGGATTACGATAGTGAGTACAAGAAAGAAATCTATATCTATTACTCAAAGGCTGTTGGGCTCGCTAAGAGGTGGCTTAGTGATGTGTTGATTAGGGCTTTGATTGAGGACTTAAGTTCGTTATCTGATGCCGAGAAGCTTAAGCGGTTATTAGTACTGGTGGACATGAAGATTAAGTCAAGAGGTAAGTCGTCAATTAAGGTCATCGCTGATGTAAGGATGTCCGTAAGTGTGAGCTATAACGGTTATGTAACGCTTAAGGCTTGGCGTAGCAAATTTGAGAATGCTAAGACGATTCAGGAAGCCCTAAGAAGGGCTGGATTTAATGCTGAGCTATCCCAGCGAGGTAATGGGTTTATGGTTTACATAATCAAGGATGAAATCATAAAGCATCCAGAGCTCTTGACTAGAGTTTGTGAGGTATTGAAGGAAATGCTTGATGAGGCAGTGAGCGAGGGTAAGACGAGGAGGGCGAAGGCAATAATTAAGGCAATGATAAAACTAAACTGCCAAAACGCCGCTCAGAGCCCACGGGCCTGAACAAAACACTAGATTAACCCTGCATTAGTTAAAACCTACTAAAAAGAACCGGCATTAATCTGTGGAATTGCTTAACAACCACACTATATGCTTTAAGTTTAATAGCATCTGGCTTAGCCTTTGAGGCATCAACGAGGGTATCCTTCGACGCATCGGTGATCTATTACGGCAGAAATCCGAAGAACATAAATGATATTGCTAAGATCAAGGGGGCAATACTGGCTATTTACGCCAGTGAGGACCCGGCCATAAACCAGGGAATACCGGACTTAATAAAGGCCGTACTCACCCACAAGCCTAGGTTTGAGATGGCCTTCTACCCAGGCACGTACCACGCCTTCGCCACGGAGGGCGGGCCCGCATACAATGAGGTGGCTGCGAAAGATGCCTGGGAGAGGACGGTTAATTTCTTCAGGAAGTACCTGGGTTGATGAACATGGGCGGTGAGGAGAAGCAGAAATGGACGGGGAGCACGGTGACTGACTGCTTCCTAACGTGGGTAGAAATACTAGAGCAGGCGGAGAAGAAGGAGAAGCGCAAGGACAGAGACGGAAATACCACCCACAAGCAATAAAACCCTTCTTAATGCATTGCCCATGTTCACGCTCACCACCTCTATAACTAATCTTACTCAACCCTTCAGTAATCCCACAATACATACCCACACTAAGCGTTAATACACACTAACAATTAATGAGCCATCCTCATTACTATCACTAAACAACTCGCCATAAGGAATAAGTCAGCACTCACGTAAAGCAAGCCCATCAGTAAAAACTTAAAAACTACATTAAATCAATGAGGAATGGGGCCGTAGTCTAGCCTGGCTAGGATATGCAGACACTGCACCTAAAGCTCGGCTTGGGCAGCCACCGCAGGCTACAACAAAAGAGCCTGCGGGCTTGGGAGCCCGAGTGATCCCGGGTTCAAATCCCGGCGGCCCCACCACGGAATATTCACCCAGCGAATAATTCTTCAATCTTCTTTAATTACTTCGTTACTAGGTCCACCTCCAACCTGAGACCCTCCAGTGAGCATGCACTGAGAACTTCTACGTTATTTTCTTCGGCAAATGCTACGATTGTTGTTATTCTCTCACCCATGCGCTCAATTATTGTCTCGCCAATGTCTCTCTCGATTACCCTGTCCTCGATCGTCCTGAACCCCACTTAGTCATCGGTTCAATACCCAATTCCCTGAGTCTTGAGGCCTTAATCCACATGTAGATACTGCCCGTGTCAACGAGCAATTCAAGTTCTAGGCATTTCCCGTATCCTGCGAGTTGCAGAGCCTGACTTTAGCTGTTACGTGCATATTGAGTGTTAATGTCGTTAGGAAGTTAAAAGGACTTTAATGATTAAGTAAGGCGTTGATCAACGTAACCATTAGCAACGCCTCAGTGGGCCTTAGTCTCTTCTCGATGGGGTCTGGGGCGAGGCCGAGTTGCTCCATGGTTACTGAACCAAGTAGGTAGATACCCTCATCACCGAAGATGACCGGCGTCGCTGACGCTGCGAATCCCTCAACCTCAATGCCCACCTCACCCAACGGCCTTTCAACAATCCTACCGTCAGCTAGCCTAAGCCTAACGGTCCTAATGGGCTTGATGCCTAATTCCTCGAGTACCCTGCTGGGTATCACGGTGTATGTTGAGCCTATATCCACGAGTAGATCTACCGTGGCTGACCTGGCGGGCTCCCTGACGTTCCAAATGCGCGCCTTAACGCTGAATACACCCATGGCTGGTTTAATCACTTGCTATCTTATCCTTAAAAAATTAATTTAATTGCCTATGATCCTCAGGTCCTGAATGCCGCGCCTATCAATGGTTCAGCTGGGCAATACTTATTGCCCACCTTGATTATCCAGGCCGAGTCAAGCAATTGCCTTAGGTACTCGCTTATCCTTGAGTCGCTAACCTCCATGCCGAGCACCGCCTCGAGCCCGTTCTTGATCTCGCTCCAACCCGCGCATTCCCTCGCCACAATCCTCATTATTGCCAGGTACCTATCCTTCGCTGCCACCTTATCGGTTAGGAAGTTATGGAATTCCTGCCTTATCAACGCTGTTGCGTAACTCATGGTCTCATTAATCGCCTTATCCAGGTCTCTATATTCGTAGTACCTAAGGCCAAAGTACGTGAGCCAGCCTGGGATACCACCGAGCTTCTTATACACAGCATCGAAATCCCTAAACTCAATACCCAACTCCTCGAAACCCCGCCTCAGAAATTCAGCCACCTGATCCCTGGTGAAGGGCGATAACTCCACAATGCCCATTGCCCTGCCGAAGAGTGGTGATTCAGGGTCCCTAATCCTAAGGAACCTGTAAAGGAGCCCCATTTTTGAGCTGCTTATTATGAACCTAACCCTCCTCAGGTTGTCATATGCGTAGGCGAGGACTGGCAATACGTTGAAGCCCCTCGCTTTAACGAGCTCCTGAGCCTCGTCAAGGACAATGACTACGCCGTTACTAGCCCAATCATTTAGGGCTTCGAGTAATGAGGAGAGGGAAGCCCTGTTACTGCCCTTCCAGGAGAAGAGTACTTGATTGCCCATGATGTTAACGCCACTTATGTTCCTAAGGAAGTCGAGTAACCCAGGAAACCTACTGGTGAGGTTGTTAACCTCACGTTGAAGCTCAAGGATGAAGTCCCTATATGACCAGGTATTGCCTCTCCTCAAATTTCCTTAGGTCAATGTATATCGATGGGAGGCCCAACTCCCTAATGGCCACGAGTATTAAGGAGGACTTACCGACCCTACGAAAGCCGAGGACTAGGGTAATGGGTAAACCCAACCTACCGACATACTCAACGACCCTGCCAAGCTCAACCTCCCTATCAAAGAGGTCAGACCTGGTGTCCTTCGGCCGTAAATCAAAGAGCACTTCCACCCCCAGAAGTTAATAAAGTCATCTTGGTAAATACATAATCATATCCATGCATTGAGTCGCCACAGCACATTGTTTAATTATGCATTAAAGCATGAATAGAAATAAGATAATGAAGGTTATGCAATAATAATACTGGAATTAAGGTCTATACTATCCTTCATAATAACTTAATAATAACTAGTGAATTATAAAATGAATGATTTAAGGTTCATTACCATACCAAGCATTTACCAGTGAGTTAAAGGCTTCGGGGCCTATGATGATCGCAGATAGAATAGGCATGCCAGTACCCGAGACCGTGATTAAGTCCAGAAGATTAAAGGTGAAGGTTATTAAGTCATGTTCTCCTTGAACCCCTGGATCTTTTACCTCTGCCCTGGCTCTTAGGCGTCTCCTCGGTCTTTCTATCCCTATTCATCGTGAGGTAATTACTTATTATTTCATAAGCGACCTTAGGATCAACAACACCCACCAATCTCCTAGCTAGCTCGGTCTCGCCCATGTACTCAAGCCACTGAACAACATGTCCCTCCCTCAAGTGATATTCAAGGGCCTTAGGATCAACATTAAGAAGCCTCTCAAACTCGCTCCTCAACTCATTAACGTCGTGAGCCACGCCAATGACCCTATCAAAGGATTTGAAGTAAAATGGCTCCTTACCAAGGGACTCGCCACCCCTCAATCCAGTATTGACACCCATTAGCATTGGCTACAACCCGGCTATATAAATGTTGCCTTTTCACGTTCAATCACTCATTAAGTACACCGTTAACCCAATGAGCAGTGCATGAGGAGACTTAATGCCAGTTCACTCCTCGTCTGGGTCCCTATACTCAATGTATATATCGTCGGGTCCATTAACAACAACCCTGAAGTAATCACTACCAACCCTCAACCTACCACCATCCCTATACACGTAAGTCACCTCAACATGCAAATCACCAACAACATCAATGAAACCCCTCCTAAGAACCTCACGCAGAATATCCTCAAAGGAAGCATCACCACCCACCCTAAAGACCATAGGCGGTATGTCCAGACCAACATCGTAAATCACGAGGCAGGGATCACGAAACATAGTGCCCTCCCTACACTCAATGCCAAACTCCCTAACAATCCTAACAGCCAACCTACGGGCAAACCTACCAATGTTCAAAACAACACCACGATAATTACGGTAAGCACCAAGGTAATCAACATACAAAACCCTCAACAAACTCAACAAAGCCCCAGCCTGCCTCCTACCAATCGGAGCATCAATAATAAAATCACCAAAGGCAACAACAAACCTCGACTTACCCATCAAGGAATTAAACACAACCAGGTATAAAAATTAATTCCACCCCACCAATTACAGCGGTTAAGTGTGAGTGTATAAAGATCGAGCAAAGGAATTGAGAGATTAAATTCAATACCACTTAGTAGGCATTGCGATCGATTTTCAAAATATGGAGTATCGATGTAAAATGACGACAATAGGTTCAGTCAACGGGTGTATCCTCGAAAAATCAAGCTTTACAAGATCCTGGGCAGTGGATGAAGGCGTAACCTGCCCATTAGAAGTCTCCCTAACCTCAACAACATCCCCATCCTTAACGGTTAAGAGAGGGCTCAGGGAATTATCCCACTTACTATGGGTTACTGCATGTATTGTATAAATAGCCATAGCGACCTAGGCATTCTTAATATACTTCTTAATATATAGAGTATAAAGTTAATGGTAAAGAAAATAGCTATTGATTAAGATTCAGTATTACAATCTTTTTGAAACTTGTTTTCAATCTCTAAGTTTCACGGCTACCGAAATTGCGGCTTTAGTTACGTTAAGCGGTGCTGCGGCCTTTGCATATGGTTCGGCGCCTCTTTCAGTCGTTCTTGCAGCACTCGGTGTTGCGTCTGCGGCGTATGCGGTTTATGAGTTCTCGCTTAAGGTAGCATCGAGTGGTGGATATTATAGATATATCGAGAGGGGTTTTCATCCTAAAATTAGTGCTTAGGGCGGCTGGTTATACGTATTATATGCAGGTATTAACGCGATACTATATCTGGAAACCGTCCTTACTATTCAGTTATGACTTATCATTAGTCATTTGAAATATTAAATCGAGTACATCCTTTAATCTCCCTTTAGCCACATCTCGTACTTTATAAATATCATCAGACTCGCCAGGGTCTATCTTAACCATGAATAATTTCCTGCCATTATCTAGCGTTATCTCGACATGGCCGCTATTCTTCATTAAATCCCAAAGCCTTACAGTTGCCCTATCTTCCTCGTCGTATATCCTTTTCGTATTCAAGCCTGGAAACACCAGTATTCCGAGATCAGCATTATACTCATACATGTAAGCCATGACCTTATACCTACCAGCGGTTATGTATGTGGGTAACTCAGAAAACTTGCACTCAATAACTATCGTCTTACTATTACCATTAACCAATGAAACATCAGGTCGACCCCTCACCTTAATTGCTAAGTCCTCATTCGAATCAACAGCCCTTATATTCGAGTTCTCTAACGGCTTATTAAAGATCACATTGATGGTAATTCCATCCCTCACCAACTCCAGGACTCTAGCCCTTCTCCTAGTTACCTTGTAACCCCTGCTGAGGAATATGTCAAGCACAAGCATATAAACGAATATCTCATAAAGCCTCCAACCAAGCAATACCATGTCACGATCACTAACCCTGCGCCTCAATGACGCATAAATCCTCCCCCTAGGAATAAACCTACTTAGTAAGTAAGCATCATAAGCCTCTAACAACCATGACGGCGCATAAGGCATTAATCTCCCAACCTCCAGCACAATATCCTCATGACCATACCTAACGTTCGCCGATGGTAACCTCTTAACTAATTGGCTCAACCTTAATCGTCTCCTTCGTAGGCCTTCAACCTCATTACCTAATTCCCTACTTAATTCGTTGCTGGCACTTTTCTTCACGGCATTTTCATACCAATCAATCACGTATTTAGTGGACCTAAGTATCCTCATCGCCATCTCCCTAAGCAATAGGTACTCTGGTGACCTAATGGTTGGTAGGTAGGTTAATGATGAATAAAGCCTGGCAGGATACGTAATTACTGTACGCGGAACATCAAGAACACCCCATACCTGATTATCAACGACTACCCTGAACTCCCTATACCTAATATAATCATTGATAGCCTTCCTTACTGCATTAATTACATCATTAATAGCGATATTACTCATTGACACAAATAAGTAATTTCTCGTTAATTCATCAACAAGCACACGTTCACCACTTGAAATACGGCCAAGTAGCACACGCAAGATCCTAGAGGACCTGCGTAAACCATAATGCTCCAGGTAATACCTACCAACAAGAATCGATAAATTTCTAATCCTCCTTACCTTCCTAGAAACCCCTTCACTCATACCAATTACTTCTCACTAACACTTATAAGTCTCTTCGTAACCTCATCAACAACTCTCCTAAACCTCTTAACAGGCTCACCAACAACAATACCTAACGACGACTCAAGATAACTCACGAAATACTCAAGCATACTCTTCTTATCATTAACATCCAACAACCCCTGACCAACAGCATTATCCAACAACTCAACAGCCAACTTAACAGCACCTGGAGAAACACAGGGCGGCTTATCACGAAGCTGTCCACGAATCTCCCTAACAAAGTCAGCAATAAGCTTCTTAGACTCCTCACTCAACTTTAAATGATTAGTTTTGTCCAGGAATTTCCTAACATCACTATCACCCTCAGGGCATTTAATGTTCATCAATATAAATCGCCTAAGCGCCGCCTCACCCACAATGAATAAATTCCTAATATCAACAACATTCATAGTACCTATTATCCTAATATACCTCAGGGGATAACTAGGATCATCATACTTATCCTTAGCCAACTTAAAGTTTTCAAGAAAATGCTTAGCCTCCTCATCGATTCTCTCTCCATGTCCCTCAATCTCACTAACAAGGTCAATAGGAAGCTCCCAATCACTGGGATTGGGCGATCTAAATATTGCGAAGAACTCGCCAAAGGCCTTATCAACATCAGCCCTATTAAGCTCATCGATTATAACGAAGAACGGCCTATTATCACCATTAATGAGCCTCTCAACAACCCTATTATAGGCCTGAATAAGCATGCCAGCCCTCCACTTAACAGAACCCTCCTCAAGAGTCTCACCACCAATTACATCACGCCTAAACCAAAGGGCATTGGCAACCCTAATCATATAACCACCATCACCACCTAACTCCTTGGCAACCCTAACAGCCAAACTAGTCTTACCCACACCAGGAGGACCAACAAGAAGAACATTACCAAACCGCACAGCATTAACGAATCTACGAATGAATGCCTCGTCAAAATAAAGCTCCTCAGATATTTTCTTAACGATCAAGTCAATATTCAATTCGGAAATACTCACAGTCTCAAACATAGATAATACGGAGGATTGGGCATATCCGTAAAACTCAACCATAGAATTAACCTCATCATTATCACTAAGTATAGCATTTATTTTAAGCCAAACCTCTAATAATTTACTCTCATCTGAAAGGCACATATTTCCTTGCTTTGGTACTATACTCTCAATACTCTTAATATACTCATTAATCTCACTCTTAATGCTTTTATCTTCAGTAATTCTACTCTTTAATTTATCAATCAATTCCTTCTCATCCTTCCATGTAAAGCCTGGATTCCTTAAAAGATCTCTAACGCCAGGATGAAGCCATAGGACTCTCATCCTCCATCTAATTACCCAATGACCTTGATCTTCTCTCCAATACTTAAAGTTCCTGAAGGCATCAAGGGTAATATCAGTAACTAAACCAAAACCAACGATTCCGACATTCTTCACGTAGAAAACACCAATAACAGGCCTCGCACTACCAGCATCCCTCAACAACAAACTAACACTGTTATCATCCTCTTTCCTCTCAAAGAGAGCATCAACATACCTATCAACAAGGGCCTTAAATGGAATTCCCGTGATATCACTAATATCTTTAATTTGTTCAAGACCACTAGCCTTATCACCCCAAAGCGCATAACCAACCTCACCCTCAACAGAATACCTAAGAGACCAAAACCAATGCTCAGCATTACCAGGAAAAACACAAACAAAAGGCAACTCACCCCTACCCCTCTCCCTAACCCACTCAATAACCCTACCCAAATCATCAAAACCACCAAACACCGACCTATAAACAAACCAACCCATCAACAACCAATCACAAACAATTATATTAAACTAACTTTCAACCCTAACTAAACCAAGATATAAACAAACACAACAACTACTAACCCACATTACCACTATGCCCTCTTGGAGAATATCTGGTTCGGTAAGTTCTTGATAACCACGGGCTTCGCAATGTTCCTTCTATTCTCTTTAGAGATTATCTCTCGTACTCACACACATACTCGATCCTGGCACTCATGAATTCCTCCCTTCTATTCTCTTTAGAGATTATCCTCACCACATTGAGGTCCCTGGCTCATTCATCGACATACCAAACAACGCCTTCTATTCTCTTTAGAGATTATCCGTTCCGTTGTATATCCACACGTTGTAAACCGAGTTGTACGTGAACCTTCTATTCTCTTTAGAGATTATCTTGGAGTCATTTGTTTTGCCCGTACTGTCAACAGCTACACCGTTAGTCCTTCTATTCTCTTTAGAGATTATCCTGAATACGTAGGTGCCTGGTGCCGTGAACTGAAGCCACTCGAAATACCCTTCTATTCTCTTTAGAGATTACCAGCCTAGGCCTGTCTTGCCGCCGCCGACCGCGGTCGAGATAGTGACCTTCTATTCTCTTTAGAGATTATCGCCGGCCCAGACTCATGTTACTGCAAACTCGAGGGGATTGGGTGCACGCAGATCCTTCTATTCTCTTTAGAGATTATCAAAAACTTATAAATCAGTCCTGAGCAAAAACAATGTATGAAAGAAACCTTCTATTCTCTTTAGAGATTATCATTCCTAATCACCTACACCTCAAATTCGCAGGTAATGGAATAACTTCGCCTTCTATTCTCTTTAGAGATTATCTCGTTAAAAGATACGGGGCAGGAAATAATGACATTTGAAGAGGGATTACCTTCTATTCTCTTTAGAGATTATCGTGTCTAAAAATGACGATGCATGTGAGTGGTTTAAGGCGTGGTTGACACCTTCTATTCTCTTTAGAGATTATCTCAGTAGTCATTATGATGTACTGCCAGACGGCCATTCCCCTATTGTCCTTCTATTCTCTTTAGAGATTATCTACTGTGAATGCGTTGAATGTCAACACAGCTACTTACCAGCAAACCTTCTATTCTCTTTAGAGATTATCAATACAATAATAAGAGTCCCTGCGGACCCTAACGGTAAGCCGACAGCCTTCTATTCTCTTTAGAGATTATCAAAGATGGTGCCAGTATTGCCAGGCAATGAAATTCATGATGGTTTCCTTCTATTCTCTTTAGAGATTATCTAAAGCAGTCTATCAAGCATTCCGTGATTTCCTTAAGGAAAGCCTTCTATTCTCTTTAGAGATTATCTCTCTTATAGTAGGGTAGTTAGGTAGGGTAGGGTTGTGTGTGTGGGGTCCTTCTATTCTCTTTAGAGATTATCTCGGTGGTGTTGAACCGTGTGGTGCGAAGTTAATTGAGGTTAGTCCCCTTCTATTCTCTTTAGAGATTATCTCAACGGTATCGTGGAATTCAAGGTGTTCGGTAATCACCTCACCTTCTATTCTCTTTAGAGATTATCATAAATCACCGTACTCAATGCATGAAACGACCTTGATGAAACCCATCACCCCTTCTATTCTCTTTAGAGATTATCCGAGGCGTTATTTTATATATTTGCTTATAAGTTTTTCTTCGCGTGGGTTTGTCTATCATCGGAACGTTTATGCTCACGGACATGCACGGCACGTACTTATTCCCACGATAAGTACGGCACAGGCAATACATGTTTCAGCAATCACATTCAATCTCACATAAACGCAGGTCTTCCCACGGTTGCGGTTTAACGGCCTCTCGATAGGCGCTTAATATCCACGACGTCGGCAACCACGTAACCGAGGCCCAACGCCCTATTCTTACCCACACCATAAGCATTAACCACATCAAGAAGAAGCCTAAACAAGCTGGGCCTATCCGTATAAGTAACGTACTCAGCAACACCCTCAAAGGCAGGCACCCTCCTACCCCTACCAAGATTAAGAACCAACCTCCTAACCCTCATGCCAAGAACCTCCGTGTTAAAGACCAGGTCCCTAACAAAACCCTTAAGATCAACACCACCAATAACACCAACCAAAGACTCACTACCCCTACCAACCAACAAATCCACACCCCTCAAAACCCTAGCAAGGGTAAGACCAGCCGAAGACAAAAACCTAGCAGGACTAGGCCAAGTAACGTAATGACTCCTAAAAATAAAGGACGTAGGCCAAAACCTAACACGCCAACGAACAACAGCCCTATAATCACTGCCCTGTAGTGACAACTCTCCACCTGCAACACTCGCCTTAACTACATTAAGCGCCATACCCGTTGAAAGCCTTAGCGTAGGCTTCGTAAATGCATCAACAACACTCCCACAATCAACCTCACTACAGAACAGTGAGACCCTAAACCAATACTGGTTACCGGGAATTAACTCACCCACCACATTGCTCTCCAAGTCAAGTATAGGCGTCACGGTGAAGGGCTTCTCCCTAGCATTATGAGGAACCTTAATCCCAACACCCTCAAGAACCTCACTAACAACACGATTAACAAACCTACCACTCCAACTCCCAAACTTTAATGGATAATCAACAGAAAAGTAGGGAGCTAGAAAAAGCATGCGCATCTATATTTCACCTCCTAGATTTAGCAGCCTCAGAGTCACACTCATTAACTATCGCTATGATACTTTCAAAAAACCAGTTATATCCCCTTGTAGTATTAAACCTACTATAATACATGTTTATAGTATTCTCTAAATCATGCAACCCATACTTTACAAGATAATCATTAACCTTACTACCCTTAATAAAGACATTAATTATGCAATCCGTAAGATTTCTCCCTATTTCTGAGGAAGCATTATCCTTTACTAAATTAAGAACATCTATTACAGCACTTATACAATCATTAGTTATTTTAATATTAGGAATACTAATATTGTATTTTATATCTTGAATTTTCCAGCTCTCCTCCTTACCTCTATGTAGGTAAAGATGGAATAATGATGGAACAATGAGTAATAATTGAATCAAGTCATCAATACCTCGAAGTTTAATTGCTTGAATCGCACAATTCGACTCTTTAAGAGCTCTATATGCTTCGTACATTATCAATGCGCCTATGAAGTCATGCCCCTTAAAGCTTCGTAGATCGCCATTCTGATAGTGGGCAATGGCCTTTCCAATATCATGAAGCGTAGCACCTATTAAAATTACATCATTTATGAATTCATCATATTTAAGATTATTCACGGATTCCTTCTCAATGCTGTTAACAATAAGCATAAACTTCCTTGTAAGGACAGGCATCCTGCCGTCTTTTTTAACGCATTCGTAAACTCTCCTTGCATGATCCTTGAAATCCTCATTAATAAATGAGTAGCAGGGCATTTAGATCACCAACCCAAGCCCCCTTCTATAAATCCTCGACACATCAATACCCCAGATGATGAGCGCTTTATAGCTACTGCCAAGTTTGTTTATCTCATTGTTTATTTCAAAATACCTATTACATTCGTTCTTTCTTTCATCTGCTAGTTCTTTTAATACGCTTTCCTTAACATCATTATTAATGGAAATTTTCTGTAAATTACCATCCTCGTGAAGCGCGTATGCCACTATGTCAATATCCTTACCATACTCCTTAGCAAGCACCTCAGCATCCCTCATCGATAGCGCCATAGAGTAAGTAAGAGGTTCATCTACATTAGTGATGCCCCTAATTAATACGGAATCCCTAATTAAGTTGCAGTATCTTCTGTAACTCCTTTTTAGGTCTTCTTGATCAATGACTATGAATGATAACTTAGCATAAAGGTCTTGGTAGCTTGAAATATCGGGACTTTGAAATTCCACATAGCTATTAATCAGGGAGTCATAGCCCCTCTTCTTAACGCAGTCATAAGGTAGTCGCCAATTAAACTCATGCAGCTTATCCCTAACTTCAGTATAGTACTTTGGAATCTCCTCTTCCTCACCCTCTCTAAGTAAATATACGTGACAGTCCCTGTCCTGCTCCACATTCCTGCATATTCTGCCAATCCTCTGTATAAATGTATCGATACTGGACGGTATGTCAGTGATTAATACATTAACATTTGGGGGATTTATACCAACTCCAATGGCATCGGTACCTACTATGATCCTAGCATTATCAATGTTTCTAGCGTTAATATCCCTATCATATTCATCCAGTTTACCATGTAGTAAAACAACATTATTACTACCGAATATACCACTTACTAAATTGTAAATATCTACAGCTTTCTTAACCGTATTTGTTAAGATAAGGACTCTACTGTATTGTTCCTTAATTATCTTAATAATCTCGTCAATATTGTTTAATTCCTTAAAGTTGAAATTCTGCTCACATGTTTTATCTTCCCAATCCTTATCTCGAATCGTTACAAAGACTCCATCCTTGCTATTTTCTTTTCCAAGTCTATATACCCTCACCCTATTCGCCACTTCCCTATAAGTTTCTAAGCTAGTGTCACCACATTTACCTGTTGCAATACATTTAATTCGCCCAGAACCGAGAGTTGCAGAGGCGATAATAGATGGGGTGAATGAGGCAGTCAATTCATGAATTCCAAGTAGTATTGATGATAATTGTAATCCTGAGCCTTCAACCATTAAGTGAATCTCATCTAGGAATACGTACGACGTGAATATGTAACTCCTATAGGTTGCATAACGCCACTTAACAGGCTTATTTAGTGATTCAACAGGCATACGCATTAAATTGAACATGAATGAGTCTATCGTTGTAACATTAACATCACTGCTAAGCAATGGATTCTTAGTCAGGCTTACAGACCTAATATTGGGGACCTCAACCTTTAAATTAACATCCATCGATTGATAAGTTATTGAAAACCCCTGTCCCTGTAATTTAATTAGAAAATCCCTAGCCTGCTGTCTGACGAGAGCCCTTGTTGGAGCCACGTAGATAAAGCCACGCGCTAAGCCCATATCCTTGAACTTAAGAAATGGAATGTGAGAATTAAAGGTCTTGCCATACCCAGTCGGCGCCTCGACTATCACCGTAGAAATGTGAGGATATTCATTAACTAGGCCATTTATTGCCTCGTTAACTAGCTCTCTCATAGCTCAACACCTAATCTTATTAACATCGTACCTTAATCGATTATATGCATGTTGAATACCACTATTCTTGTTAGATAGATTTATGAAAGTGGTGTTCCACTCATTTATGAATACAGTTACAGCATGACTTAGTTCCGCAATTTCGTGGCAATCACCATTGCTGGTAAACCTAGTGATATTTTCAGTAACAGTATTGGCAACGTCAATGACAGACTCTCCGAGATCGCTATTTCCCTTACTTACTTTATCCCAATTCTTAAGTAATCCGCCAATGCCTATTATGATCCCAGCCGTGTTGGACCTCGATATTGCGACTAGGTAATCATTTAGCGAGACAGTATTGAGATTCACAATAAAGTTTTGAGTATTGCCACTCCTTGATAAAGTTAGCAAGTCCATGTAATAATTCTCTTGAAGCACCTCCTCCTTTGTAACATGCTTAAGCAAATACTGCTTAATCCTAGCCGCTGCGTAGATAAAGGCAAAATCAGTAATTAACCCAACCTTCTTCTCATTGAGATCTATAACTGAACTGAACATTCTGTTGATGCTCCTGTAATGATCAAGCACCTCCTTAGCGCTGCCGCCAATGCGTTGCCAAAGGTTTGGTGAAAGCCCTAGGAAAAAGTAATGTGCTTCATTTTCATGCCCTCTTCTATTGCTAATATTATATACGTATGTTAATACGGCGCCGATTAAACCTAGGGCAACATCTATTAATGATGCCGCAAATAATTTTGATTTGCTAACCTCTTCATAATCCAGGAAACCTAGCTTAGCATTGCCTGGTAACTCTGCCACGAAAACCTTAGGTGCCACGCTATATCTATCAACTTCGCCATACCATAGCTTTCCGTTATTAAGAATCTGCAATGCTATATCTAAGGCAATATTACCGGGTATGTACTTACGTTTAACATTTTGGATTCTTCCAATAACAGCATTAGCATTATCGCCAAATACGGAATTGATGATTTTTCCAAGCGGGCCTCCAGCAGTAGGAGAACGGTTATTGGCTGAGGTTTTTGAACTCTTTGTTTGTAAGTCATTATTTGTTAAGGGTATTTGTACATTATTAACTCCTTGTTGTAATAGTGCTTGAACGAAGGCTTGGAGGTTTCCTATATTATCTTCATTAATGGAAGGTGATGGTATTAATGCAGCTGCTAATGCATTCATTTTAAACCAGCCAAGCGTTGTGTATTCCCAAGTGCTCATAACTACCACCTCAGTATGGCGTATTTATCTCCATATTTAACAACTTTATAATTTGGATTGATTTCGCCTACTTCAACTCCATCCTCACTAAAGACGTACTCCTTAATTGCCGGCTTTCCACCACAATAGGTGTTTTTGCTGCTTGGGTCTGGGAACATGAATATGTCGTATTTGTATTGCATTAAGGATGCTACATCCTTGGGGAAGTAACTATTAACAATAAGTCGCTCCTGGGTCCCTGCAATAACTTCGACATCGCTGACTTCTAAGACGCTTACTAAGCCCTCCTTCTTCCCCAGCCTCACTATACCCCAGGCGCTTCTTTTCAACTCATTAAACATGTCATCCCTCACTGCGTAGATGGCGACTAACTCCGTAATGTAGGATAAACCCATGTAACCGACCGTGTATGGGTTCTCTTTAGTACTCCTGGTCCAATTGAAGAGCCTTAGTAACGTGTTTGTCATAGCCATCTTTCCAACCGGTATTGCTACAGCGTCGAGCACTACACCATTCTTAACCCATCCATAAGCTGGTGAGCATTCATCATTGTTAAACTCCTCAACCTCCTTATACACGCCGTTTCGCGCCGTGTGCGCGAAGTATAAGGCTCCAATTAACGTTGATGGTGGTGGAAGCATGTATGATCCGCCTGCAGTACTTAAGGTTGGGTATTGAACAGTTATGGGTCCATGCATCTTTAACCTAACTGCAAATGCCCTAGTCATAGCTAAGAACCACCGTTTCCGCCAAAACCCATTTCTTCAAGTACCTTATCGAGCGCCTTCTCTATTGCTTCATTAAGAGTGCTAACAGATTCACATTGCAACTTACCACCGTCCTGTGGTGATGATTGAATAGTCTGAGACTTTTGATTATCTGATCTACAGTCTTTAGGTTCTTCAGCATCATTACTAGCTAGGTAATATAGGTAAACCTTGATGTCAGTGCCTAATTTATTGACGAAAATCTTGGCTCTCTCGTAGGTATTGACTATATAGTCGTATCCTTCTGCCGGTGACACCATGAATGGTAAGCCGACAGATACTGAGGCAACCAGTGATGTAGGCTTAACATATTCAGTCATCAATGCTCGCGTCTTGTTAGCGCCTATGTAACCACCATTAAACATAAGCATCAATGCCTTAAACGCAGCTTCTATCCTCTCCTTTCTAGCATTCTTATCCCCTATTACTAAATCGCCTTTGCCGCTACGCCCAATACTGTTAACATTAATTGCTACGCTAAGTCTATAAACCGCATGTCCACTCTCCCTCTCACCAACGAATTGCTCCCCTTTCTTAGCTTCAGGCGTGAATCTAGTGAACATCTGATAGTCAAGGAGTGCTTTCCCTATTGTTAAATCGGGCACTACGTACGAAAACCACACTGCAGAAGTTTTCTTTAAATTGACCTTAGGTGCTAAATAACCGGTTAAATCATCAACTAAACAATTCTTTATCCAATCATCTTCACTGCCGTTTTCATCATTTGCATGCTTAATGAAGTTGTACTGCTTGCATACATCATCTATGGGTAAGCCAGCCTTGACCGCGTAATCCACGAGGGCCCTCTCGTACGCGTTTAGGACTGCTTGCCCAGAGATGGATGGAACCTTAACTAGTTTAAATCTTACATTACCATCTTCACTCTTTATTAATACTGGCACATGTATGAACCTATGCTTTGTGATGTTAGACCCGGGTATTATGCCGATCATATTAGCATGTTCAACAGCCGCAATGAACCTCATGGACATTGAGAAGAAGATTGGCCTCTCGCTCTGGTTGGTTTGCAAGCTCATGCGGGTCTCACCTGGTTATTACTCTGGCTTTGTTGAATTATTTGATTGGCTTGTTTCTCTTCGCTCGGTTTCTTTAAGTTGAGATATGGTATTAATGATACTAAAATATTCCTTAGTCTAGGCCAACCAAGCTTAGAAATCTTTTCAATGATATCCTGATTAATTTTTTCTGTAGACTTTAGAAAGTATAGAAATTCCATGAATTCTTCATAATATGAATCCGCATCGACATCATGAAGTCTCGTTAGCTCAAAGATGTAATTTCTAAGTGGATAGGCAAAATCTTCGTTCTTAGCTATATCCTTTAACGCGTTTAAAATCTCCTTAATTTCATCTTGAGATTTATTATGTGGTTGTGATTGTTCTGTTTCTTGCCTTTGTAGTGAATTTTTAGACTCGCTCATAGTCTAAGTACTGAGCTACTTAGTTTTATATACCTTTACTTGACATGTTTCTCGGTTTATGGAGAAGTTGAGTGTTAGGAAGTGTGTGGTTGTTAGTGTTGGGTTTTATCCTGGTAATGCGAGGCAGGCGTTGGTTAGGGCTGGGCCTGTGGGTGGTGATGTTGTTTTCCTGGTTAATAGTGAGCCTAGGACTGTGTCTGAATCCGTGCTTAGGGGTGGTAGGAAGCAGCCCATTGAGGCTATGGGGGTCCTCCGCAGGTTTGTTAATGAGTTGGATAGTGGTATTGGGGTTGTTGATGTTTGGCTTGATCCTAGGGCTGGCATTGCTAATAATGTGGCTTGGCTTAGGTCGTTGGTTGAGGGTTATGCCCCGTGTAGGGTTATTATTGGTATGGCTGGTGGTTTTAGGTGGCTTAGTGTTGCTTTGATGTTTTTGGCGTTGGCTTTGTCCTCGGTGGGTCGTTATGTCGGTGTTGCTGTGGATAGCGTCTTTGTTATGCTTGAGGAGGAGAGTCCGTCGGTTAGGGCTTTGTTTAGGAATGTTGAGGAGAGGGTTATTCCGTGGCCTGTCACGCCTAGGTTGGCCGACCTGTCGCTTGATGAGTATAGGGTCCTCAGGTTAATTGGGCTTGGTAAGCACAGGGCTAAGGACATACATGGTGAGCTCAATAGGGATTGCAAGAGGCCAGGTGGGTGTGTATCCATGGCCACAGTCCAGAGGATCCTCGTGAAGCTCGTCAAAAAAGGACTAATTAACTATGAAAAGAGAGGTAAGGCTCATTACTATGAGTTAAAGCCCCTGGGATTAATGCTCGTTGGCAAGGTGGAGATCCAACGAGGTGAATCGTAGTTTAAAACATTACGTTAACGCTGTTAAGATATCTATTATTTGGAATTGAATATTTGAGACCGTGGGAAGACCTGCGTTTATGTGGGATTGAATGTAACCGTCAGAACATTTACTGCCTATGCCATGTGATCGTGGGAGCAGGGATGAGCCATGAATGTTCGTGGGCATTAATGTTCCGATGACAAACAAATCCATATGAAGAAAAACTTATAAATAAGTTTATAAAGCAATGTCTCAGATATTCTCTAAAGAGAATAGAAGGGTGCTGTTGATGATCCATGTGTAGCCCTGCCCACTTGATGTGATTGATATTCTCTAAAGAGAATAGAAGGAGTTCCCCGTATAACCTAGCCAGGTCCTGGCGTTTATGACGCGATATTCTCTAAAGAGAATAGAAGGACTGCTAGTTTCCGCACAATGCCTAACACATACTACTACATCAATGGATATTCTCTAAAGAGAATAGAAGGATAAGTACTTTCCCAACCCAGGTGGTGTGTACTCTATCCAGATATTCTCTAAAGAGAATAGAAGGTTGAGCCAGGCGATTGGGCTTGGGTACATGAATGGGACATTGGGGGATATTCTCTAAAGAGAATAGAAGGCTGGCTTCTGTGTGGTTGCCACGTCCTTTGGTATGCCGATTGGGATATTCTCTAAAGAGAATAGAAGGGTGATTTAGCACCATTGTGTCCATTCAGAAAATTCCTAAGTAAGTATGATATTCTCTAAAGAGAATAGAAGGCAGGATAGACAAGGGATTATTCGATGAACTTGACAAGGAAGCCATAATGATATTCTCTAAAGAGAATAGAAGGGCAGGGAGTATTTACATTGCGGACTTAGATGCTGACTTCAAAGATATTCTCTAAAGAGAATAGAAGGATCGATTCCCGTGAACACCAGGACGGCGTTAATGGCGAGTATGCGATATTCTCTAAAGAGAATAGAAGGACATAATCTATATAGATCGTCCGAGAAAACATTTTCAAACTCAGATATTCTCTAAAGAGAATAGAAGGTGTTGACTCCCTTGAACCCTGGGATTGGACTCTGACATACTTGTATTAGAGCATTTGGATATTCTCTAAAGAGAATAGAAGGGTAGATTATTGCGTCATTACTGCTGAACCCAGTGCCTGGGTTGAAATGATATTCTCTAAAGAGAATAGAAGGTGCTAAGCTCAGTACCTGTTTCCACAGTGGGTCGTAGACGAATAGGTTCGATATTCTCTAAAGAGAATAGAAGGTCGACGCGACCTTCTCATAATCCGTCTGAGTCCTCGGTAGCGTCATGGGTGATATTCTCTAAAGAGAATAGAAGGTGCTTGATAACTCCCTTACCTTGATTTCAACATTTTTCCCCGATATTCTCTAAAGAGAATAGAAGGGATGAAGATGGGGAACATTGAACTTTGGCAGGTTGTGGATTATGATATTCTCTAAAGAGAATAGAAGGCGAATTAACAATGAACCTAATCCAGGAAGCCGTCTCCTCTAGGAGAGAGATATTCTCTAAAGAGAATAGAAGGGTGGGTTGTGTCGCCTGGATTGTTGACTCCAATTGACTCACGCTACGATATTCTCTAAAGAGAATAGAAGGGGGAATTTCCTGCCAGCCACGTCGCCACCAGCCACATAAATGGATATTCTCTAAAGAGAATAGAAGGAAAACAAAAACTGTTTACAATCAATCTACACCGTCTACACCGTTAAAGGATATTCTCTAAAGAGAATAGAAGGCTTCTTCCCATCCCCACAGTTGAGTTCTAGAAGCTCATTCGACATATTCGATATTCTCTAAAGAGAATAGAAGGATTCCATACAGGCTTGGCTTTTGTCCTCCCATTCCTCTTTTTTGATATTCTCTAAAGAGAATAGAAGGTTGAATAAAGTGACCTAAGCGTCTGTGATAGTGGACCGTAGCTAATGATATTCTCTAAAGAGAATAGAAGGGACATTGGTAAGGCATGCCGATACCTTGCAGAATTAAAAAATGCGTTGAACGATATTCTCTAAAGAGAATAGAAGGATGAACATGAACCTACTGCGTACGTTTGCTGGTATGAATATCCAGGATATTCTCTAAAGAGAATAGAAGGATTCTTCAACCACCTCTGGGTAGTGAACCGCAATGCGGACTAACTGCTTATGATATTCTCTAAAGAGAATAGAAGGATCCCAGTCCTTGAAGCATGCAAACCTATCGGAGACGTCTCAGTGAGATATTCTCTAAAGAGAATAGAAGGCTGAAGTCCCTGGCGAGGAACCTAGCCAAGGAACTAAGGAGAGATATTCTCTAAAGAGAATAGAAGGGCCAAACCGATGGTGGAACACCCATCGTGAACACGCCGTTCCTGATATTCTCTAAAGAGAATAGAAGGGTTATGTACCCGGGCACGGTGAACCCGCTTGGCAATACGCCAGATATTCTCTAAAGAGAATAGAAGGAGAAGCTATCCGTACTACTTCATTGCGCAGGTGCTTAGTTCATGAGGATATTCTCTAAAGAGAATAGAAGGAATTCATGAACCTTCGTGGTGTGATAGTATTCACAAACGTGCCATTCAGATATTTTCTAAAGAGAATAGAAGGAAGCGTTGGCTAGTATGATATTCTTTAAATGAGGATAGTAAGGTTATTTCTCCTACTTTGGGTTTGAGTCTGTGAAGTACGGTTATGAAGATTTTTAAGGAGGGTGGTTTATGGTGGGCATATGTCTTTGAAGTAGCAGGCTTTGCATTTTGCTTTGTTTGTGGTTTTTGGTGGTGGTTCTTGGTTTTGTATGTGTTTTTTCATGTCTTGGATTGTTCTTTTTATCCATGTTCTTAGGTTTGGTGTGGGTTTTATGGTTATTGTTGTTTGTTTTTCTTGGTTTATGATTATTATTTTGTCTACGGTGACTTTCATTGTTTCTTCGACTGCTATTGCGTATGCTGTTGCTTGGGCTAGTATGTGGTTGTATTTTGTGTATAGTTTTTTCTTGCTTCCTGTGTTTAGTTTTGTTTCTATGATTACCGCCCTATTTCCGTTTATTACCACGGCGTCTGTCCTGCCTACTATGCCGAGGCTTGTTGATTTTACTGGGGCTTCGAGTTTTACTTCTCCCTGTATTCCGAGTTCTTTTATTGTTTTGGTTATGGTTTCTGTGTTTTGTGTTTGTTTTGCGTATTTCATGGATTCTGTTGGTGGTTCTTTCATCATCATTATCTTTAGGTATGCCTGTCTTGGGCAGTAGGTGTATTCCTTTATCATGCTTATTGGTATGTAGTCCATCATATCACCGTTGGTTCGTTTGGTATTGCTAGGTTTGCCGTGCCCAATTTTATTGCATTATTCAGGGTTTGCCCATCAATGATTAGTATTACCACGGAGTCCTCCCTGTTCATGAGTCTTGTTAGTGCCCTGGCGGTGTCTTTGGCTAGGGCGTTGCCGCCCCTTGCTATGTATAGGCTTCTTTGTACCCTTACGTAGCCCATTGACTTTAGTTTGTTCATTATCTCGAGTCTCCTCCTATCGTCGCTTATGTCGTATGATACCAGCACATACATTCAGTACACCCATGTGAAGCACTTATACTCGTTCACGTTGCCTTCCCTGATTGTTGATGCTAGGTTCCAGGCTTCGTGTTTCATTATTTCGGTTAGTGATGCTTTTCTGCCTGTCCTTGGGTTTATGTAGTCCCTGTTCATGTTGTTGAGTATTACCCTGGCTATTGCTTTCCTTGAGTCGTAGTCGAGGAATCCATTCACCGTGCTTAGCTTGATGTCGTTTATTTCAGTTATTAATGGTTTGTCTACGGCCACGGGTCTGAATACCTCGACTATGTCGAAGACTAGTGATGGTTTTCCGCTCTTTATTGTGTGGAGTATGCCTAGGTATGGGTCGAGCCCCGCCATTATTAGGTATCTTTCCATTGTTGAGTAGAGTATTCCGTAGCCGTAGTTTAGGGCTAGGTTCATTGGGTCTGTGCCCTCTGGGTTTCTGCCGTGGAATCCCAATTGGCTTGGTAGTAGTGTTGCCACTGCGTCCCAGTACTTATTGGCTGCCTGGGCTTCCATGCTTTCTATGATTTCTGGGTTTAGTTTGTTTGTTTCTATGGACATTAGTTGTGTGGCGATTGAGGATACTGCGTAGGCGATATCATACAGTGATTGCTCCCTGCGGCTCTTGGCGAAGTACCTGATGAGTCTTGCCTGGTTTTCTATCTTGCATGTTATTATCCTGCGTGCCAGTTCAAGCCTTGCTTCATTGTTTAGGAATAATTCGTACTGCCTTATCCTGGTTATGACGGTTTTGTTTATGATTGGTGGTGTAATTATGGCCACTGGGTCGCCGAGTGGGTTTAGGATTACTAGGTTTGTGCCCTTCATGGCGAGTATTCTTATTGCCTTTGTGGTTATTGAGGCTCTCGATGTTGCGATTATCACCTCCTCCGTGTTTGGCGGTAGCACCTGCCTGTTGCCGTTTCTGCCCATGATTATTACTGAGCCCTTCCTAGCCACTATCCTTGTCCCTGGTTCTGTTATGAATACTTCGTTAGCCATGGCAAACACCGTAGAATGGGCAGGTCCTTGGGCAGGAGCTCGCTGGCCCTGGGTCATCCCCATGTTCGATTATTCTGGCCACGTTATCTCTCATGTCCAGGAATGCCCTTCTTAATGTGTCGTCTATCTTAACCACTCTCCAGGTGAGTCTTGGTTTACCATTAATGCTTATGTGGAGTACTACGCCGATGTCTACTGGGTGGCCGATCCAAGCCTCTATGGCCAGTGCGTATGCCGTAACTGCTATGTCCTTCCTACTGGTTAATTCCTCCGTTGGTTGTGACGAAGTCACCAGCTCCACGGGTATGAAGCCCACGAGTATGTCGGGCTTAACAATGTCGGATAAGCCAATGGGTGCTCCCGGTATTGCCGGCTCAACGCTAATGGGTATTCCCTCCTCACGGGCGTTGAGGGACGTGGCCACGGCCTTCGTGTAAACCTCGTATAGTTGTGCCCTGTACTTATTGCCTAGGTCGCCATACTCATTAATTATGCTCTCAAACCTATTGTCGAGTTGGGAAAATGGTATTGATTCTTTGAATGGCGTCAGGAAGACCTCATGCACCATCCTCCCAAGCCTTAGGCTCTCGCTGTCCTCCATTGTGACACCGGCTACACGCCTAAGGTATGCATCGCGCTTTGTTGGGCATGGCGATGAGACCTCGGACACCGTGGGCCTAACCACATGCCTTGGCGCAACCGCGTCCCTAAACCAACCCCTAATCTCTGCGTAGGACCCACCCTCCATGGTCACCTTAATGTAGTCCCAAACCCACCTGGGCAATACCATATGTCCACTTGTGCCTACTTACGTGTTTTATTCTTAATTGTGAGATGCGTATCAATTAATTGAGAAATTAAAAATATGAATTACTAATTACTTTTGAGTAATAGCTAATGATTAAGGTAGATGGCCTTGACTTAGAGGAGGTTATTAGGCATTGTTTGGGTGAAATCGGTATTTCACCTAGCGACTGTAGATTTGGTGTTTATGATTGCAGGAGCATTGATGTTCATGAGGCTGGTGTTTACGTCTTCTTTGATGGCTCCACTATTTATTATGTTGGTGAGGCTGGTGATGTTGCCCGTAGGTTGTTAAACGAGCATTGCCCAGCCAATATAGGTGGTTCTGAGGGTGTTGTTAGGTTCTTGATGCATTTCCTTGATGAGGTTTGTGTCCAGCATGATAAGTGGGTTGGGCTTGATGCCGTGGGTAGGGAGGAATTTGTTAAGAAGATCCTGAGGGAGGAGATCGGTAAGTTGAAGATATACGTGGTCACATGCAAAGGACTAAGCGATGAGAAGCAAGGCAATAGGAGAGTCAGGAATAAGTTAAGGATTAGGCTTGAGGAATGCTTAAGGGAGAGGCTGAATCCAGTATTAAATCCGTACAAGGTTGTGCGAGGTGATGGGATAATGCGTCATTATTGATGGCTTGTTAATTAAGAAGTCGTCTATTGTTTTTGTTTGTTACTATGGTTATTGTTATTGAATTATTCGGGGTGTATTCATTTATTATTTAGTTTTGATTTTGAGGGTCGAATTAATTGTTGCTTCACTTTCCGCTGCTTATGTATGTTACTGTGAAGCTTGATCCGTCAGTGGTTAGTGTGCTTGGTTGTGCCAGGATCTTGCCGTTGTATGCTGTCATTATTATTTCCACGGTTGATGGGTAGTTTCCGAAGGTCGCGGTGCTACCGCCCACGGTTGCGTAGCACGTGCCGATCACGTCTGTGTAGTCCTGCCCGAAGTATGCTGTTCCGAAGTTTGCCAGTGCCGTTAGTTGGCCATTAACCGTTGGTCTCTCTAGTATGCATTCGGCTGATGAGAGTAGTGCTCCGCTTACGCTACCCGTTACTGTGTATGTCTCGCCCCTTGTGATGTCCTTGATCACTATGTTGAATTCGCCATTGCCTATGTACGTTACGTTCACGTAGATCACATCGCCGGGTTTGACTGTGAATCCGCTTATTTCCACAGAGGGTGATGGGTAGAATTCATACCATGCCCAGTATATGGGCTTACCACCACTACACTCTACGGCTATCCCCGCCTGCTCAACCGTACTGTCGTTGTACCCGTCAAGCCCGGCCCACAGGGCCACGTAGGTTGTCTGCCTGGTGCAGGTCACGGATGGAACAATGAATGAACCTGCGACACTTATTACAGTACCCTCCCGCGCGGGTACTGCGTAGCCTGCCCAGTTTAGGCTGTAGACTGTTGATGCGTAGCCAACGCCGTGCTTAATCATTGGGTGCATGGTGGGTGTTGCCGGTGCGTGGGCTGTGGCCACTGCTACTACGGCTATTAACGTGAGTGTTACGAGTATGGGTATTAGCTTGTTCCCAGTCATTTTCCCAGTCATTAACTAAGTAGTCATTGATTATCCCTTTAAAGCATTACCCATGTTCATTTTTAATTCATTGAATATGTATTATTGTCTTCGAATTATTTTACATACTTTGTCTCAGGAATTCCAAAGCCTTAACAGGATGCTCCTCCGGCTTAACCCTCCTGATTACCTTAGCCACCTTGCCCTCCGGGTTTACTATGAATGTGACCCTCTCCGCGGTCCCCGTGGGCCTCAGCACACCGTATGCCTGTGACGTGCGTTTCTCACTATCGCTTAGTAGTTTGAATTTGACGCCGTACTTCTCGGCGAACCTCCTCTGGGTGCTCACAGAGTCTGTGCTTATGCCCAGGACCACCACGCCCAGCTTCTCGAATTCGTCCCATAGCCTGGCGAATTCCTGGGTCTCCCTCGTGCAGCCGCTGGTGAAGGCCTTTGGGAAGAAGTATAGCACTACCCACCTGCCCCTGTAACTCGATAACTTTACTGTCTCCCCATCATGGCTTTGTAGTTCGAAGTCGGGAGCCTCCTCACCCTCGTTGACCATCAATCCAACCTCGTGGTCGGGCTTTTCTATGTTTAGTTTGAATTAACTTAATATAACTGGTCCCGGGCGCTTAATCCCATGAGCTCACTAAGGAGCTACCTAATGGAGGTAATCCGCGAGTACGAGAGGGTACTGAGCATGTATAGGGTGTTTATGAGCCTAGGCACTGCATGCAACTCAAGTGAGTATGTGAGTGTTATTGAGGCTGCACTCGCGGAGTCCATACTCATGCACTCCCGCAGTTTAATTCAATTCTTCAAGATTGTTAAAGGTAGGAGGTATAAGGACGTCATTTACTACCTGCCATACCTCAAACGCGGGGGCGCCAGGGAGTTTAGGCGTAGGGTCAGGGCGTGCCCTGGCTATGATGATGCCCAGGGAATTATTAGGGATGTTAATAAGTACGTCCTTCACCTTACGAGGGAGGTTGCCAAGTCTAGTGATAGGCCTGTCGTGGGTAGGGACGCCATAGCAGCTGTTGTTAGGCTTCTTTGTTGTGTTTTCTCTGTCTTTGTTGATTATGTTGATGTTAGGGTGGTTAGTGGTGACGTTGTTGATGCGCTTAGGAGGCTTAACGGTGATTGCGTTAAGTATTAAAGTTCTTGTTGGTTATTCGCATGATGAGTCTTGTGGAGATTGATGGTTCAGTGCTTGAGGGTGGTGGGCAGATACTTAGGACTGCCCTGGCACTATCAGCAATTACGGGTAGGCCGGTTAGGATATACAATATCAGAGCTAAGAGGAGTAATCCAGGGCTTCAACAGCAGCACCTGACCGGCGTTATTGCAGCCGCTAAGATATCTAATGCCCAGGTTACGGGCGCGGTAAAGGGCTCCACTGAGCTTGTGTTTAAACCAGGGAGGATTGGCTGTGGTGAGTTTAGGTTCGACATTGGCACTGCCGGTGCGGTTACGCTCGTTATACAGACGATACTCCCAATACTCGTGTTCGCCCCGTGTAGGAGTACCGTGATGATAACGGGCGGGACTGACGTACCCTGGTCACCGCCGATTGACTACGTGAGGTTCGTGATGCTCCCAATGCTTGGTCTATTCGGTGTTAAGGCTGAGGTCAAGCTCGTAAGGCGTGGTCACTACCCAAGGGGTGGTGGTGAGGTTGTGATGACTGTGGAGCCGAGTAAGCTGAGGCCCGTTGAGGTTGTTGAGTTTGGTGATTTGAGGGAGGTTAGGGGGATTTCGCATGCGGTTAGGCTGCCGGCTCACGTGGCTCATAGGCAGGCTAACTCGGCTAGGGAGTACCTGGTCAAGGCCGGTGTTAAGGTCCCAATTGACATTGCCGTGGAGACCTACGAACAGGGTAAGGACCCGCACCTGGGGCCGGGCAGTGGTATCGTCCTCTGGGCCGTGTCGAGCAAGGGCTTAGTGAAGGGTGCGGATGCGCTTGGTGAGAGGGGTAAGCCTGCGGAGGTGGTTGGTGAGGAGGCAGCCAGTAAGTTGCTCGAGAGCTTAAGGAGTGGTATGGCGCTTGATGAGCACATGGGTGACATGGTGATACCCTACATGGCCCTGGCCGGCAACAGTGTCGTTGGCATTTCTAGGATAACTCTTCATGCCTTAACTAACATATACATTGTTGAGAAAATACTCGGTGTTAAGTTTGAGGTCAGTGGTAAGGAGGGCAAGCCTGGCCTCATTAGGGTTTTCCACGCTTAATCGTGCTGGGTTATTTTTTACTAGGCGCATCACAATGAGGCTGATTAATGGGGTTAAGCACTGGGTATAGGGGTAGTCATGTCTTGTTATCGGTGCTCATTGGCCTAGGTACTTTCCTCGATGGTTATGACCTACTAAACATCAGTATTGTCCTGCCCTTCCTGGTTCACTTCATGCGCTTGACTCCAGAGATGCAGGGATTGCTTGGCACAACCACTTACATAGGCGGTGTGTTCGGTGCCCTGGTCTTCGGCGTGTTCAGCGACCTTAGGGGCAGGAGAGTGGCGCTACTGAGCGACATATCCTTCTTCCTAGTTAGTTCGTTCCTCTCGGCATTCGTAACATCCCCAGGGCAGCTCCTGGCGCTTAGGTTCCTGGTTGGTTTCGGAATTGGTGCTGACATAGTGTCCGGACCAGCCTTACTCTCTGAGGAGTCACCAACGCCGAGGAGGGGCCTCCTACTTGGTGTTTCATTAATAATGATGCCACTTGGTGGCTTGGTCAGTGCCCTATTGGCCCACGTATTCCTCACAATGGGATTACCCCCAGGCATCCTATGGAGGATTATCCTCGGTGCCGGCGCCATTCCCGCGGCAATAGTCATACTGCTGAGGAGTAGGTTGCCTGAATCAACAAGGTGGTTGCTCAGGGGTGCCCCGGGGCGTAGGAGGATGCCATTCAATGAGGTGTGGAGGGGTTACTGGAGAATGCTTATTTATTCATCAGCTGCCTGGGTTGGCGCCGGCACGACATCCATCTTCACAATATTCACGCCAATGCTCGTCGCCCTCAGGGGTGGTGGTTATGGCAGTATGCTAGGCACGGTATTACTGCTTTGGGTCTTCGCGACGCTGGGCGCCTTGCTCGGCTCACTAATGCTTGACAGGGTTGGTAGGAGGATCCTGCTAATGGCGTCATTAATTGGTTTGGGGATTGCCTTCTGGTACGTGGCGATCACGTATAGGACTCCTGGGCTTGAGTACTCGCTGTCTCTGGCCATGTTCATGACGTTCCTAGTCGTTAGCGGTGCATACACTGTTCAGACCGAGGTGTTCCCAGTGGAGGTTAAGTCCTTCGCAGACGGAATAGCCTTCTCCCTAAATAGGATCGCGAATTTCGTGTTTGGTGCATTAACGCCAATGTACCTCTACACAGGCTTAATAATGCAGTACCTCGGCTGGGTTGGGGTCTTTGTATTAATAATGGCCATAACCGCGTTATTCACCGGTATGGAAACTGCGAGGAAGGATCTTGAGGAAATAGAAAGACTAACAAAAGGCAATTCATGAACAACCTCACCTCAGGGATAATCCTTAATTCCCTAGGCGTATCATGAATTGGGTAATGATATTCATCGAGACCCTGGTCTACGTGGTTAGGGATGGCAGGGTCCTCCTGATAAGGAAGAAGCGCGGGCTCGGTGCTGGTTATTATAATGGGGTTGGTGGTAAGGTTGAGGAAGGTGAGGACGTGGTCTCGGCCGCAGTTAGGGAGTGTAGGGAGGAGGTTGGTATTACGCCGAAGAATTTAGAGTGGATGGGACTTCTCGAGTTTTGGAATTATGAGGATGGTAGGGTGGAGTCCGTGCACTTCGTCCACGTATTCCTCGCCAGAGAATTCGACGGAGTGCCCAGGGAGTCCGATGAGGCTGAGCCAGTTTGGTTTGGGGTTAATGAGGTTCCGTATGACAACATGTGGAGTGATGATGTGATGTGGCTACCAAAGGTCCTAAGCGGCAAGAAGGTTTATGCAAGGTTCGACTTCGACCACTGGAGACTCATTGGTGGGCAGGTCTTCGAGTTGGTCAGGAGTACGTGATCAGTCACGCCCTCGCTCCTCATTGCTCGGTCGTGTCACTAATCATCACTAAACACTTAATAGGGACTGGGCTTAATAATCCCTTAGTGCTGACTCCTTCCAGGACGGATCGGGTGACGAGAAAACCGACCACTGAGCAAGACCACTACCTCATGGTAACTCCCACGTATTGCCAACACTGGCACTACGTAGCTCTGCGTTTGGTCTCATCCTCCGTGGTAGGCATCGCTTGAACGTTCATCATGTCATTACCGTCAAAAACAATTGTGTAGTTACCTGGCTTCACATTAACGTTAATAATCACGGGGCTTAGTAGGTATAGTATTGGCGCTAGTATGAATGGGAGAATAATGAAGTGTCTTCTCTCGTCACCTTCCCTGGAACCACCATCAGTTGCTACTCCCTGCCCAGGCGGTATCACTAGGTATATGGCGGGCGCCTTAGGGTGAATCTCGTGATTCCTCTCAAGGTAGAAGTCACCATTCCTGGGTTCCCAATACCAGGCCTCAATAAACCAAAGGAGCGAGCCAAGGTCGTAATACCTCCTCTCGAAGGTCCTTATGCCCTCTGGGATTTTCCTCCTTGGTGAATTACCATTGTAAGGGTAGTAAATAACCACGGAGTATCCCGGCGCAAATAATGCCTGTGCGGGCATTCGCATTACTTTCTATTCCAGAATATAAAAACCTTACTAATACTATTAAGTGAAAATACAAAAATTAATCATTTCAACAAGGCATGTTATTAAATAATCATTACTAAGCCAGGGTTATTGCGCCATCAATAATTACAACGGCACCATTTATATACTATGAATCGTCAAATACAATGAGTGATACGATTAGGCAATCTCCATTGTATCGACAAACTTACTCAAGGAATTCCTATGTAAATTCCCTCATTCAGGCAATTAGCAGTCTAAAGTTGATTCGGTAAGGAGAAAGAATCCACGTATTACGGTATGATATGAATTAAACAACCTATGTTAGCGGCCCCGGTGGGATTCGAACCCACGACCTACGGCTTAGGAGGCCGCCGCTCTATCCTGGCTGAGCTACGGGGCCAAGGTAAGTCAATGACTTGGGAAATTTAAGTTTTTGCTTGTGTCTGATTTACGGAATCTCTTACCTCACCCCCGTTATTTACCATTTATAGCCTCACCTACTATTCGCATTAATGCGTTCGTTGTGCCGTTCATGAAGTGCTTCCTTATCCAGGGTTTCATTATTATGAAGAGCGGCGTTATTCTTACGTCCCACTGACTAATTAATGAATTTCCATTTATGTAATTCCTTACATAGCCTCTTATCGGGCCCCTCAAATAATTAATTAGCACAAGTCTCTCTGGGTCATGTACCTCAATTCTCGCGATGCCCTTACTACCCGGGCCTGGGAATGCGAACTTTATCCTGGCGGTATACGTATTACCGTCCTTGCTCAATATATCTATTTCTCTATGGCCCCTCCAATACCTCGGCATGGACTTGACATCGCTGAGTACCTGCCATACCCTATCCGCATTCCCTGGATTTATTTCTACACTCACTGTGAATTCAATACCTAGTATTGACATGTTGGTTATTTCTATGTGTGTAATGGGAGTAAAGAGTGTTTATTTTTGATTATTTTGAGGGAACTGCCTAATTTCAATCACCTATACGTCGACAGCTCCTCCAGGCTTTTGCCCTTACCCTCAACACCAATTAGCACACCGGCTATTGCGCCTATTATCATTATCACAGCCATCAATGTGAATGCGATTAGCGCTGCGTAGGGCAGTGGCTTGAAGGTAACTATTATGTACGGCATTACAAATGCTCCGATTATACCGCCAAGCCTACCTATGGACACCGCAGTACCTACCGCCGCGGCCCTCAACTGCGTCGGGAAGACCTCAGGTATCATTACATAGAGTATGTCGGCAGCCGCATAAACGAAGAAGTACGTTAGGGCCAGCAGGCCTATAAGCCCAGTAAGGCCAATCGCCTTAATGTAGTATAGGTAGGCCATTAATAGGCCAAGGAGACCACCGACTGCGTATGACACCACTGCCATGGGTCTCCTACCAACCTTATCGGCTAGGTACGGAATAACGAAGGCACCCACGGCGCCAAATGCCGTAACTGGAACTAGGTATAGTGGTATTATCGTTGATGGAACACCCAGTGAGGATAGGAACACGGGTATTAACGTGAATGCAGTATAGTACGGCCAAGTCTCTGAGAAGTTAAGCAACACTGCGCTTACGGCTCTCCTTGGATATAATGTGAAGACCTTCCTAGCCACCGTCCAACCCCTCGGACTCGCAATTACGACATCGACAGGTTGTACAGGCGGTAATTCCTTAATTCCCAGTTGATTCTTAACGAGGTCCTCAACCTGCCTAACAATGCCCTCAGCCTCATTATACCTGCCCTTTGATAGTAACCACCTCGGTGACTCAGGTATCGACCTCCTAATGACCCACACGAATACGGCAAGTATTGCGCCAACTAGGAAGGCGACCCTCCAACCAATGCTTATCGGTAACCTGGATATGGCAAAGTAGGAGATTAGTGATGCGATGACCGTGCCGACGTCCCAACCAGCGCCGATTACGAAGCCCAACCACTTACCCCTCTCCCTCGGTGGTACGAATTCCTGAATTGCGCTATTCACTGCGCCGTACTCACCGCCTATGCCAACACCTGTGAGGAATCGGAATACGGTAAGACTTATGAAGTTGAATGAAGCTGCCGACAATGCCGTAAACAAACCATAAATCAGTATAGTAGTCATAAACAGCCTTTTCCTACCAAGGACGTCTGCCAAGACACCAAATAATTCAGCACCAATGGCTGCTCCTATTAGGAATAGTACGAGACCCAGCGTAGACTCGAGGGACGTTATCTTAAACACCTTAGCGACAATGGCCAACACACCACCATAAAGTGTGCTCTCCAGACCATCTAGGAAGTATGCAGCCGTTAATACGAGTATGACCTTCCGGTGGAATGGTGAGAACGGCAACCGGTCTAAGCGAGCCAGTAGGTCTGTCTTTACTACTTTAATTCCTGACTCGTCACTGTTTGTCATAATTACTAGGTAATAATGATTTTTAATAAGTATTATCCCTGTGATAGGTGAATAAAGATATATTAAGTTGACGCAGGTCAAGCATCAATTGGTAGGGTTATGAATGAAGCAATAAGGCTGGTGCTAAGTAAGGAATTGATCATTTTAGATGGTGATGGTACGTTGTACATTGGTTCGAAGCCACTACCCGGCGCCAGGGAGTTTATAAGGTTCCTTGATGAGCACGGCAAGCGATTCGTCGTAATGACTAACAATTCATCCTTTAGTAAGGAGCATCACATTAGGAGGTTGAGTCGGATATTAAGGAGGAGGTTTTCCTTAAATGAGGTTCTCGTGTCTACGGAGGCTGCGATTGAGTATTTAAGGGAACTTGGGGTCAGGAGGGTCTATGCACTCGGCACGCCTGAATTTATCCAGGACTTAATCAGGTCCGGTATTACTCATGATCCTGGAAATCCCGAGGTCGTGCTCATAGCCTTTGATAAGACATTAACATATGGTAAGTTGGTCAGGGCCGTGCGCCATATAATGTCTGGCGTTCCATATATCGTGGTTAATCCAGACGTGTTATGCCCAACGGATAGGGGTTACATACCAGACGCTGGTTCCATATGGGCATTGATTAGGGCGGCCACGGGTAAGGAACCAGTGGCGGTTACTGGCAAGCCCAGTAGTTTATTTCTTAATTACATGCTTAGGAAGCTGAATGTGAAGCCCAGCGATTCCGTGATAATTGGTGATAGGTTATACACGGACATAGCAATGGCTAATGAGAATGACATTGACTCAATACTCGTCCTTACGGGCGAGACAAGGGCTGAGGACTTAGTCAATAGTAGGTATAAGCCGACCCTTGTGGTTAATACGTTGATTGATATATTGAAGTAATCACTGCTTAGCCTCCGCCTCCTTTGGCCTCCTCCTCTCACGCTTCTCCTCAATTCTCTTCCTAAGCAGGTTTACGTGGAATAGAAGCTCATTAATACCAAGCTTATTACCAACCTCCTCACCATACTTAAGAAGCTCCTCAGCCTCATCCAAATCCCTCGACCTACCCCTGGCGATTAATTCCTGCGCTGTGTAAACCACGCACTCCACCAACTTCTCCCTAAATTCCAGTGCCTTCTCCTTATTGCCCTCCCTCTCGGCCTTCTCAATTAGTTTCTCCCATCTTGAGCAGGTTATTGCCATACCACCACCAAGCCGCAGTGTGGTGGGTTGCGGGTTAATTTAAAAATTATGCCTTACCCTCCCCAGCCTTAGTCTCCTGCTTAGCAGCACTCCTAGCCTGCCTAGCCCTAGTCTCATTGATTAACCTCCTGACCCTCCTAATAATGGCTATGTAATTATCGAAGAGCTTCGCCTCCTTAGCCTCCTTCGTGGCCTCCCTAAACAACTTAATGCCATCATCAAGCTTCCCACTCCTTACCAATTCCTCAGCCGTCCTCAATTTAATCACTAATTCCCTTGCCTTATTGATTATTTCTTCGCTCGACATCGAGACAACGGAGGTTAACCCCCTTAATAAGGTTTATTAGTTGGTAATTGTCCTTGCTACCGTATGAATTAATGATTAGGGTCTGGAGCACTGAGCGTTGATGAGTGGTGAGCCCGAATCCTAATACTCATTAATAGTCTTATTCTTCGACTTATACTCCTTAATTAATTGATCAGCAACGTCGGGCGGTACCCTAATTGTGTATAGGTAATGCTTAAGCCTAGCCTTTAACTTAACGTAATCAGGGTATCTCTTAACCTTGATCTCCTCAGCAGTGTCTGCGTATCTACGCCACAACTCTACAAGGAATACCTCCCTAGGCACGTCACTGCCTGTGCAGGGGATTTTTTAAGGATTTCTACAGAAGAAGTAATTAAGCCGAAGTAATCAGTATTAGCGTGGTTGTTAAGACCGATGTATTAATAATTGGCGGCGGACCGGCTGGCTCCTACCTAGCCCGTTACCTAGTCAGGAATGGGTTTAATGGCGATGTCATGCTCATTGATAAGAAGTCCGTGATATACGCACCGGTAATATGCGGTGAATTACTACCCAGTGAGGACCTTCTTAAGCCCTGGATTAATAGGGATTTATACGATGTTTTACTGACAACGCTTAGGGAGACGCTACGTAAGGAATTTATTGTTAATGAGATTGGGTGGTTAAGACTCGTGATTAATGGCCGTGACATAGCTAGGATGCCCTTTAGGACCTACGTCATTGATAAGTCGGCAATGATTAGGGGTATCATTGAGGATGCCATTAATGGTGGTGCCAATGTTCGTTTTGGCATTACGGCAGTTAAATGCGCGACTAAGAATGGGGGTTATGAGTGCCTTGTCCATGATAAGGATGGTGGCGAGTGCGTCATTAGTGCCAAGACGCTAATTGGCGCTGACGCGTACCCATCAATTGTTGACTTAAGCCTGGGCATAACCAGGGGCTTCAGGGCTGAGGACTTGATAATAGCGACAAGCGCGAGGGCTAGGGGTAGGTACGTGGATGATGAGGCGGTCATCGTGATGGACCCAGGGGTAGCACCGGGCGGCTTCGCCTGGATATTCCCAAGGGGCGATGGTTCTCATAACATCGGTGTTGGCGTTAGGAATAATATAGCGTGGAGAGGGGGTAACCCAATTGATTACCATGCGCTCTTCGTCAGTAAATACGGGCTTGAGAGCACCCAAAGATCCGTGCTTATGAAGACCTTACCTGTTGGTGGCTTGTTAAATAAGTATGGCGCAGGTAATGCCTACTTAATCGGTGATGCTGTTGGCTCAGTAATACCAACTAATGGCGCCGGCATTAATCCCGCCATGATAACTGCCCACCTACTCGGTGAGTCGATGATGCTTGGATATGATTATTCATCGCTCATGAACAGGTTGTTTAAGCCCCTGATGGATAGGATGGTAATGTTCAGGAGGATTGGTGACCCATTATTGATGAATAGGGATGCCATGGAGTTGGCAGTTAAGGTTTCGAGAAGTTACATGACTAGCTCTATTTATGAGGCCACCCTATCCTCAATGAGGATGAGTACCCTAATTAAGTTCCTAATTGGTGACTTATTAATTAAGTTCATCTCCAAGCTATCTTGACGTGTATGTAGTATTTATTAAGGCATAAGTTTAGGGAATTATGAAATAGATGGCCGTATTGAATCCAAGCAAGTACATGGAGTTGTTGCCCATGGAGGTTAGGTCAGCGATTAATAAGGTCATTCAGGTACTTGAGGGATCTTTCACTGGTCTTTGGATGCCCGATAATCTGTTAAATGCCACTTACCACTACATAAGGAATAGGGGAAAGCTCATTAGACCAACCCTAGTCTTGCTAATGGCCTATGCCCTAGGCAATGGTAGTGGTCTTGAAAGAGCAATATTACCCGCCGCATCTGTTGAGTTAATACATACAGCGTCATTGCTTCAAGACGATATAATGGATCAGCAAAGGATTAGGAGGGGTGTGAAGACTCCGTACAGTATCTATGGCCCGCATACGGCAATGCTCGCCAGTGACTTAATAATTGCTAAGGCCGTGGAGTATGCCATAAGGAGTGGCGATAATGATATTGTGTTTGAGCTCCTAAATTCATCCATTAAATTAGCGATTGGTCAGAGCTTTGAGTCTGAACTGAGCAGTAGGGCCAATGTGACTATCGATGATTACTTAAGGCTTATTTACTATAAGACTGCATCGCTTATCGAGTCCTCAATGGTTGTTGGCGCCTACTCAGTCAATGTTAAGGATGATGAGGTAATAAGCAAAATTAGGGATGTGGGTAGGTTCGTGGGCATCGCGTTTCAGGTTAGGGATGACGTAATTGATTACCTAAACATTGATAGTGGGAATCCTGGAGCTAATACCGATGAGATTAATATCGTGAGGATAATGAGTAAGGGCAATGGTGATGTCAGGGGCGCCATTGATAAGGCCAGGGGCTTATTAAATGAAATGCTTGATAATGCCGTTAAGGTGATTAGGGAGGTCGTGAATAATGAGGTCCTGGTTAATTACATAAATTTGCTGAGGATTTAAGAATTGATTAGTTAAGAAAGGGCTGTAATAAGCCATATAATACATCGCAAAATAAGTCATCCCTAAATTTAAATCGCAAATTACAATCAATTGATGAGCGAGGTCTTCATAATTGATGACGTACCTGTGAGGTATGAGGACCTATTCAGGGCGCCGGAGAAGGATGGTGCAGTGGTATCGGTTAGGGTTCACAAATCAGTTAAGGAATTACTCACTAAGTTGGCTGAGAAGGAGGGCTTGGATGGGGTCTCGGAACTACTCAGGTATTTAGTGGCTGGCTACATAATGGGTAAGTACAAACTAATCAAGCCCGAGCCCCGTGTAATAACACAACCCATATTCCTAAATGTAAACATAAATAAAAAGACCATTGAGGAGCACACGGACATGGCACAGATCGGCCTGAAGATGGAGATTGATGAATTAATAAAGGAGTCCATGGACGTGATAAACAAGGTGAAGAAGGGAGTAATAAACCCAAGAGGCAATGAGTACATAAGGAGGCTAAGGAATAAGGCCGTTAAATACATGGTTAAGGCCCTTAAGTACGGCATGGAGGAGGAGTACGAGAAGTTAAAGACAATTCAAGTAACACTAACAACACTACTCGAGGAGGAGTAATAAGAAAACTTTAAATCACAGTTAATGGTTTGTTGGCTTGCCGGGGTGGCCGAGCCAGGTCCAAGGCGCAGGTCCGCGATTCCGCGGTGCGAAACTTGAGATCCTGTCCCCGCAAGGGGGCCCGGGTTCAAATCCCGGCCCCGGCACCACGGATTGTTACTTGGTCATGTTAAGTTTATGCTAGTGATTCCTGTACCTTCATGAAATAAAATTATCTAATTAACTCCAGTTTTTGGCAATGATGTTAGTATTGCCCTGCATGTTTTTATTTACATAATTACCATGATCATCATCATGCATCACTAATTAAGTACATTAATCACTGTTTAATTTATTCTCTTCTCCTATTTCTAGTTCATTTTTCTGATTATTACATACACTGTTTATATTTCTACTCTGCATCGTCAATAACGTATGTCCTATTTCATAGAGGGTAGCGAGATTAGTAAGCTCTTAAGTAGGATAGTTAATACCACGATGAACCAAATACCACCACAGGCTAGGTTTAACGATAGTGATATCTCGATAATTATGAAGTATAGACCGTTACTTGAGTCAATAACCGGGGATATCGTTAAGGGCTTCTATGATACATTGTTCTCCCACGGACCTACTGCAGCCGTTTTTCAAGCCGACGAGAGACCGCTGAGGGAGAAGACGCTTAGGGATTGGTGGATTAGGACGTTGAGGGGCCCGTTTAATGAGGATTATTGGTTGTGGCAGACCTACGTAGGCATTATTCACTATAGGAGGAGTGTTACACCACCCATGTTCATGGGTATGTGGGCTTGGATAATAGATAACGTGATTAAGAAGGTGCAGGCAAGTCCCGAGTTAATTTCCGCCCTGGTCAAGTTTGGTGTCACCCAATCATCATTAATGGTCGGTGGTTACTACGATATTATGGAATACGCATTAAGTAGGGTTAACATTAACGGTGATCTCCTCAGGAACTTGGTTATTTCCATTATTGAGGAATTAGCGTCTGGTGTCAAAAAATGAATTTCATTTAAAATCAGAGCAAGTTACTTACCGCTTTACGGTATTGTTATTGATGGAACTACAATGGTTAAGAAACCTATTTTACGTGGTGGTTACACGACTGGTTACACAGAGGGTTTTTATTCAGGAAACCAGATTCGCACCTTCGTGATTGGTATGAGCAGGACTTGGATTTGGATTGCGGTGGGTATTGCCATTGGCGTAGCGGTTAGTCTAGGTTTAGCTTATGCACTTACGCCTTATTACTATAATAATTATTATGGTAATTACCCTGGCGCCCTGCCCATAGGTCCTAGTGCGAGTAATTACTATGGTGGTTATACTTATGGTACATATTCAATAAGTCAAGTCATTAAGGAGGTTATGGAAGTGCCAAGTTACGCCCATGTTTATCCGAATAACAATACTATAGTATTCACTAGTAAGAATATTAACTTATTAGTCGTGGCTATGATGGGTGACGATGCTGTGAGAATGTTTAATGCGACTCCTCCGCCGTACGTTCACGGCGATGTCTTTGTTATTTATGGGCTTATAAATCCGACACTAGTCATGCCCGCGGGCGCCGTTGTTCATGTAATCTTTGTTAATCTCGATGATGATATGTACCATAACTTTGTGGTTACCACGGTACCGCCCCCATACCCGTATTACGTAATGCCCTACGTAGGCATGTACGGTGGCATGGGTCCCCAGATGATGCTTTTAATGAGGTGGTTACCGCCGGCTAACTATAATGCTGGTTATGCATATGGCTATGAATACACATTCACGATCACCGCACCAGGTACGTATTGGTACTTATGCACCTACCCAGGGCATGCGGAGGAGGGTATGTATGGGGAGATAATTGCCGTGGGCAATGGTTTAAGCACGTCAACATACCCGTACTCCACTGTTCAATACCCAGGTACGTACTATGGACCTGGTTGGATGGGTGGTATGATGGGGTGGTGGTAATGCCTTGTCCATGTATGTGGGGTTGGTGGGGTTGGGGTTTTGGTCCGTGGTTCGGCTTTGGATGGTTTGGATGGATAATTGGTGCCCTAATTGCCATATTATTTCTAATACTCATAATACTCGTAATAGTTTGGATAATCAGGAATTTATCGCGGACATCATCAAGCAGTACTCATAGGCATGAAAGTCATGAGCATGGTTCATGCCATGGCTAAATCGTAAAAAGCACTACTTACTGCCCTTAAAATCCTTAAGTTTCACAATGTTTCTACCCTTAACTTTAATGACCTCAACTAAGCCCTTCTCCTCAAGCCTACGTACTATCCTCCAGGCCTGGACCTTTGACAAACCTAGGTCCTTCATTATCTGGTACTGAAAAACCTCACCCCCAGACTTAATCACGTACTCAAGGACCTCACGCTCAGTCTTAGGCAATAGCCTTAAGACCTTACTATAATAATCATTGGAATAACCCGTCACGGAATCACCCTTCGCCGCAGTCTCCCGCATTGCAGCGTAACTCAGTCCCTGGGTATTCCCGGTGGATCTTATGAGGATTATTGGCGCAATTACTGTAATTATACCCACGGTTAATAACGCCAAGGGTAAGAATAATGGGTAGTACATCATCATCCCACACATCATCCCCATGCAGTGGTAATAAGCCATGTAATTAACCATGACCAATGCGCCATAGAGTAAATATGCACTTACGCCTAATATGATTGCGCCTATTATGACTAATACATTACGCAACGCATTATGGCCTCCACTCATTATTGCTTATTTAATATCGTAATTTAATAAATCCTTCTAAGCTATTCACTCCTCGATGACTGTATTCCTCAGTGTGCCTATTTTTTCGACCTCTGCCTCAACAACGTCACCACCCCTCAGGAACTTACCCTTTGGGAAGCCAACACCTGATGGTGTCCCGGTACTTATGTAGTCGCCAGGCTTAAGCGTAACGCCCTGGGATGCCCAATGAATTAATTCGGGTATCTTGAATATTAGGTTCCTCGTGTTATCATCCTGTTCCACATTACCATTGACCCTGAGCGTTAGTCTAAGGTTATGCGGGTCTTGTATCTCGTCCTTTGTCACGATGTATGGGCCCACTGGCGTTGATGAATCCATGCTCTTACCATAGATCCAGTCCATGCCGTAGGGCTCCTTACTTGGGAATTGCCAATCGCGCATTGACACGTCATTAAGAATTAAGTACCCAAAGACGTGGTCAAGGGCCTTATTAACATCGATATACTTACCCCTCCTACCAATAATTACTGCCAGTTCCACCTCCCAATCAACCTGCTTCGAGACCTTGGGCTTGAGTATTGGTTGATTATGACCAATGAGTGCATTTGGGAATTTTGGGAAGAAGTATGGCCTATCAAGGGGTTTTGCCTGGCTTTCCTCACCATGAGCCCTATAATTAACGGCGACACAAAGTACCTTCTCTGGGTTTAGTACTGGCGGTAACCAGGTTATTGCGTTTGGATCTCTAAATAATGCAATGTCACCACTCCTTAATGCCTTATCTACCAATTCCCTAACCATGGCTAAGGCAGGCTCCCCGCTGCTTATGAGGGATCTCATGTCGTAGAGGAAGCTCGGCGACTCCGTCGCATCATAAATGCTCATGTAAGTGCTTGGCAGGTCTAGAACTCCCTTTTCGGTATATACGCCAACCCTAACTGAGTTATTCCATAGGAAGGAGAGGAGCTTCACGTTCAATGAATAGTTAATGATAATTTAAGCATCACTACTAACCTGTTTACTGCTCCCTCCATCCACCCTTTAGTAAGTATTCCTCGATCGCCATCGCGGCGTCAATGCCGTTCTTCAATGCCTTACCTATTAGGCTTGGTCCCGTAGCCACATCGCCAGCCGCAAAAACGCCCTTCCTCGTTGTCCTATGTTTTTGGTCAATGTCTATCGTACCATGCAGTGTTAACTTAATGCCGCAGCAACCATCCTTAAATGGCGGCGTCGGTACTTCACCAACAGCGGCTATCACGGTGTCCATATCCATTGTATACTCACTACCTGGTATCGGCTCCGGCGCTGGTCTACCACTTCTATCGGGTTTACCGAGTCTCATCTTAATTAGCTTAACAGCTTCTACGTGATCCTTACCGAGTATTTCGGTTATACCTACAAGCTCCACAAACTTTATGCCCCTCTTTATCAGTCCCTGTATCTCCATCTTACCGGCCGGCGCCTCATTTATTGTCCTCCTGTAGAGTACGTAAACCTCCTTCGCACCCTGTCTCTGCGCCTCTATGGCCGCATCAACGGCCGTCAAACCTGCACCGATAACAGCCACCTTCTCGCCCGTTGGGTAAATGACCGACTTAGGTAAGTACCCTAACTCACTCGTGTATATCCTATACAGGTAATCAAGGGCTAGATAAACGCCCTTTAAGTTTTCGCCTGGCACACCGAGGGTCCTTGATTTCCACGTACCCGTGGCTATCAACACGGCATTATAATTATTAATTAATTCCTCAAGGTGGACTTTATGCTCTACAAAGTCATCTCCATCAACGTGCTCCTCCTCATCAGCAACTACCTTAGTCCTTAGTATGAAGTTCACGCCTAACTCAATTAATTCCTTAACACCAGCCCTAACATTCTTCTTAGGAACCCTGTACTCGGGTATTCCAAATATCATTAATCCACCAGGTTCAGGCAGCTTATCATAAACATCAACCTGAAAGCCCTTGCATATTAAGTAACCAGCGGCACCAAGGCCCGCAGGCCCAGCACCAATGATGGCGACTTTCTCACTACGTCTTTCAATCTTCTGACCCGGAGAACACTTAAGTGCAAACTTCACGATAAGAACCGAGGGAATCCTTTATATAAGCCTTTCCTAATGCTTAATTCAACCGTAATTTTACGACCTAATAATTTTAAATAATTAACAATTATAAAGATCTTAATGTTAAGAACCATAAATATATTTAAAAAGATCATTATTATAAAAGAATAATCTATAAATAAATAAGATACAATAGATTATCTATAGTTATATATTAATTATGGCTAATCTACTTATCATCCCTTAGATAGACAACTGGGCTATTCTTAGGAACTCGTAGTAACCTAATCATTGGTCCACATTTGGCCCTAAATAGGAATAGAACTTTAAGCCTTAAACCACTCTCTAAATAAGCCTCAAAATTACCAACACCCTTAGAAATTATTAACTCATGCATGCTTAGATCACGCCATAAACCCCTATTGTAAAACACTGGGTATCTATTACCCGTGGACGTAACCCTAACCCTATCACCCAATACTCTACTCACATAATTGGCCGTGACATCAACCTCGTAGGGCAAGCCCCTAGCGTATACCGTGACCCGGAGGCCTAAGTCAATCAACTTTCTAATTAACAATGCATCCACTTGAAACTCCCCTGAATTATCGACGATATAACCAATGTCCTTAACACCACCTAATAGTTTTATCAGCTCCTCCCTTGATGTGCCGAGCCAAACCGCCTCCTCGAGGAGCTTATTCACGAAATCATTAATGTCAAATTGATAATCCCTCATTGGCACATCCACGGAATTTGCGGCGGCTGCTATTTCAAAATACCTGGTAATATCATTACCTGCATCATTAATTATCCTACTTATGATGAGAGATGCCGTATCCTCAAGCTCTTTCTTCTCGTTGGCATGAGGATCATCATTGTTTAGGATCTTTGTCACCAATTCGAAGGACTCTATGAAGAGTGGCGTTCTGCCTCTTGGTATTAAATTAGATATATGCATCGTTATTTGCGTGTATGCATTTATATCGTTAATTCCAAGCTTCTTCAATTCCTGAGTCCTGGACTCCAGGGCACATAGTATGCACTCTGGAGTCTCTATATATAGCATTGAGACTCGATAATTAGTAGCTTATTAAGCAATTTGCTTAATAATTACTCTATATCTTCGTTTAAGCACGTGCCCTAACAAGCATAGTTTTTAATTTTCACTCATTACCATTATTGATGGGTCATGAGTATCGATGACATATTAAGAGAGTTAAGAGAGGATAGGGTTCACGGCGCCTCCTGGTATTTCCTGAAGGGTATTGAGGTAATTAGAATTGCGATTGAAAGAGGGCTTGAACCCAGTGACATTAAGGCATTACTTAATGAGTTAAGGGGTGTTAGGCCCGGTATGGCCTCAATAATGAACTTAGCCGATATAATTGAACGCTCGTTAAATATTGGTTTAGATCTTAATAATGTCATTAATAGGTTAAGGGATTGGTATGACTCAGCATCTAAACGGTTGCTTACGCAGTTAGATAGATTCCCCATTATGTGTGGGTCGAAGGCAATAACCATTAGTTATAGCTCAGCGGTTAAGGCAGCTCTGTCGAGGTGGGGTAAATGCATTGATGTTCTATACGTGATGGAGTCAAGGCCTGGCAATGAGGTTATCCAGGCGATAAGTGATTACTCAAATTACGTGGGTAATGTGGTTCCAATACCAGACTCCGCAATTGCCCATTTTATGAGGAACGTTAATTACGTAATCTCCGGGGCAGATGGGCTGTATAGTGATGGCTATTTCCTTAATAAGGTTGGTACGGAGCCCCTATTCATTGTTGCGCATAGATTTGACGTTAACACGATAGTGATTGCTGAGTCTTATAAGGCCGTGAGTGGCTGTGTCGGCGAGGTTTACATGGTGGATTTTCACATAGATAATCAGGGCGTGCAAGTTCCATTATTTGATGAGGTGCCCCTCGAATTAATTGATTACTTAATAACCGATCTTAACATTATTAAGAAGCCGAAGCCGGAGAATATCGAGAATCTGAGGGAACTTCTTATTAATAATGTCCTTAATCCAAGTGGGTGAGATGAGACTATTTCAATGCCTACGATGCGATGAGTGCTGCTACTTTGATAATGAGGAGAGGGGCCCTATATTGTTTGAGGATGAGCTCGTTAGGTTAAGGACTTTAGCCAAGTCTAGGGGCTTTGATATTAAATATCGTGAACTAACCATAAATGGCGTTAAAGTGTATAGGTGGTTAGTAAGGGGTTATTGCCCATTTTACGATAGGGAAAATAGGGTTTGTACAATACATCCTATGAAACCACTCGCCTGCAAAATGTATCCGTTACTGTATAATCCAAATACCGGTGAGGTACTAATATCGAGGGAGTGTAAGTGGGTTGATGATGCCCTTAGTTCTGGCGAGGACTTGGGACTTGAGAACTTCCCTGGGGAGACCAAGGCACTTGAGGAGGCATTGTCGCGGTTGTATAAGGTTAGGATTAGGATCCATAGGTAGTAAATACTTATAATTGGTCCATGTCTATGAACTTATTGAATGAGTGAATTACCTGCAATTGAAGGTGGAAGCCCAATTAGATCTACGCCCCTTCGTTTTAGACCTTGGATAACCGATGAGGATATAAATCTCGTAATTGACGTACTCAGGTCAGGCCAGTTATCAGCCATTGGCGGTAAATGGAATACCCTACTTGAGCAGGAACTAACTAAGTACTTAGGCGCTAAGTATGCCATAACGGTGTCCAATGGCACAACCGCGCTACATGTGGCGCTTAAGGCCATTGGCGTTGGACCTGGCGATGAGGTTATTACAACACCATTCACATTCGCCGCATCGGCAACGACAATACTTCATTCGAATGCAATACCAGTATTTGCGGATATTGATAGGGAGACCCTGAACATAGACCCATCATCCATAGAGGACGCTATAACCGATAGGACCAAGGCGATAATCGTTGTTCACTTGGCTGGTTATCCTGCTGAGATGGATGAAATAATGAAGATAGCTAATGAGAGGGGGCTATACGTAATCGAGGACACCGCACAGGCCCTTGGGGCGGTTTATAGGGGTCGTATGGCTGGTTCGATAGGTCATGTTGGCACATTAAGTTTTTACCCCACGAAAACGATAACCACGGGTGAGGGTGGTGCGGTTATTACAAGTGATGCCGAGATCGCTAATAGGGTTAGGTTGTTAAGGAGTCATGGTGAGACCGGGAAGTATTACTATGAGTTGTTGGGTTATAATTACAGGATGACCGAGTTCCAGGCCGCACTTGGTTATTCACAGTTGAGGAGGATTGAGGAGATAATTAAGCGTAAGGAGATGTTTGCTAAGGTGCTCATGGAGGAGTTGCAGAACCTTGAGAATGACCTTATTCAATTCCCACGTCCAAAGCCATACATTAGGCATGCATGGCACCTATTCCAAATACTCCTAAACCTGGAAAGGCTTAGGGTCAGTAGGGATAGGGTAATTGATGCATTAAGGGCTGAGGGTATTGAGGCAGCCACCGTGGCTTACCCAATACCCCTTCATAAAGAACCAATAATAACAAACATGATGGGTCATGGTAAAGGTTGCCCATGGACGTGCCCATACTACGGAAGGAAAGTTATGTATAAACCGTTGCCAAATGCTGAATGGGCTGCTGAACGAGTAGTGACAATCTTAATTGGGCCCTTATACACCACTGAGGACGCGATCGATACTGCAAAGGCAATAAGGAAGGTTCTTAACCATTACAGGAGGTAAGTAAAATAATAAATTGATTTTAATTTAATTTTGAACTTAAATTTACCTCGCTGACTTATTAGGTTATTATGTTTCCTTGTTCGTCTACTTTTGCTATTACTTTTCTTACTGTTTTTCCGTCTGGTGTCTTGAACAACGCCATTACGAAGCCCTTCCTACCCTTAGGCTGAACCTTCCAAACCTTCGTAGGCCTCAACTTCCTACCCTCAACCTCATACTCCCTCTTAGCCAGATCCTCAAGCGTAACCATATTGGTCGTTATCTTTTCTGCAGTGCTAGTTTATAAATATATCGCTTTAGAGAGAGCCGTGAGAATAAAATGAGGAAGAGATGAAAAACAAAAGCAAGAATTTATACTTATGTTTAATGTAATGTGGATTTTTGTAACGTATACGTTTCCCAATGATTAATTGATAATTTTAGTAGGTCAAGGGTTTATCGTATTATTTACTTGAATACGCATGTTTTATCAAGTAATACATATTTATATTAATGCTTGGTCGTTTTAATGATGGTATTTAAATTCTTCAGTTCGGTGAAGTCAACAGAGAAGAAGTTTAGGGGATATGTCGGTAAGCCTGTTGTTACTAATGATGGTAAGGTAATTGGTACCGTAGTGAGCATAAAGTTAAGTAAGAGTGATTTGAAGCCAATCTCCATAACCGTTAAATTAAACGATGGAAGTACTAAGGAGTTTAGTGTTAATGATGTCAGTGCCGTATTTGCAACGGATAAGGTGGTGTTTCAGAGGTTTAATGATGAGTATTCGGGCCTTGTTAGTATGTATAGGAATGAAGTGGATAGTATTAAGGAGAGGCTTAGGGACATCATGGACAAGCTGAATAAGCTTAGTGATTTACTCCTTCAGGGTGGTATCAAGGAAGACCTATATAGGGATATTAGGGATAGGCTTGAGAAGGAGAGGGTTAAGTGGATTAGGCAGTGCAATGAGAAGATCAGTGCGATAAATGATACGCTTTCTGAAATAGATAAGAAGATCGGTGATGCAGAAAGAAGGAAGAGCGAGTTAATGATTAAGCAGGTTGTTGGTGATTTAGGGGATGATGAGAAGAATGAATTGACGGGACTCGAGGAGTTACTCAATCAATTGAGGAAGACTAGGTCTGAATTACTCTCGTTAAGGATAGAGTTGGAGAAGGAGTGCTATTAACGATATAAATTATTACAACGACTTGTACCTAAATGATAATGCCTTCTCGAATGGTATAAATTCATTCGTGTCATCATCATAATAACCGAGTACTGTATGCTCGGTATTCCTCTTGCACTTCTCACAGTAAAGGTATAGTTTACTACCAAGGTTTGTTAAGTCATATCCCGCATTAAACACTGACTCGGTACCGCACCTATCGCACTTAATCAACCACTTAGTCATAAAACCCTAGGTAAACCCATGCCTAAGAGAAATAAACCTTATGGTATTATGCCTTTAACCTCCTCATCATAGAGAGGACAAGGGCCTTAGCGGGATTCCTACCCGTGACTGCAGTTAACTCAGCCCAATCCGGTGATCCGTTCACCTCAAATATTACGTAACCATCCTTACCCTCGCCAATGTCAACACCGCCATAAATAAGGTCAAGAGCCTCCACGGACTTCACGGCTAATTCCATCACTGTCTTATCAATGTTAGTACAGGGCTTACCAACGGCTCCCTGAGCCACGTTGGTTTTCCATTGACCCAATGGGGCGACCCTAATCATGCAGCCGAAGACCTCACCATCGATTACCATGACCCTAATATCACGGTTAGGCTTCTCTATGTACTTCTGTAGGTATATTGGCTTTTTGAACGTGAGTAACGTTCTCATTATTTGGAACGCTATGTCAGCATCACTCACCTTCACCGCACCATAACCCCTCGAACCCTGCAACGGCTTAATCACCACATCCTTCATGCTCTTAGCCATCTCGTACGCGTATAGTATGTCCTCGGTGCCTATTGTGTCGGGCACAGGCAAGCCCTTACTCTTTAATATTACGGTTGTCTCAAGCTTATTCCTAGTCCTTAGTAATCCATCCAATGGATTAATAACCACAGTACCGCTCTCCTCAATTAATCTCATGGTTATTGTCCTCCTGAAGAAGGTCTCAACATCAATGAGAACACCAAGGCTCCTAAGGAAGACACCATCAACCTTAAACGGCCTATCCCTAATAACCGTGAGCGGCCCATCCTTATCAACCTTAACCGATATTCGTGAAATCGGCACATACATGGCATTTAAACCAGAATCTCTTGCATAAATGATTAAGTCCCTGCTTGGTCTGTCGGGTATTGGCGAATCACCTATTATAACGACTGAATTAGGCATACACCGTGCCCAATTTAAATTAATTTATAAATCTTTTAACGTAAAATATGTACATAGCACAATCGGTTCTTAATTTTAAGTTAAACCTGAGGTGGTGGGGGAGGTGGGGGTTGGCGTCTCCTTACCCTACGTGGTGAGTACCTTCTCCTTAACTCATTAGTCATCATTAGAGCTAACAAGGTGAGTACCAGCGTTATTACTAGTAGTATTATTGATAGTAATAACGAAAATGTTCCAGGCAGTAGTGGACCCATCATGCCAGAAAAACCAACGTAATATTGGTAAATAACGTATATGCCGATTGCCGATATCAACGCTATTAAAATTAGGATAACACTGGTCGTGATTATCGAGGGCAACCCCAGAAATTCTCTCCTGTTTAGGCTTGACCTAGCCATATATATCATGAAGCCCCCAATTACTGCCATTATCGATGACGTGGCTATAAGCCCCGTAACAGCGTTCAGCCCAGGGAAGGTGAGCACTTGGAAGTACTTTACTGCTATTGACGGTGGTAACTCATTTGATAGGAAGTCGGCGGCTATGATTATCATGATAACCGATAGTAATGCGGCAATAACAGATATGAACATGAACATTGATGACCTATCAATTAACCTCTGTATCTCATCTGAATACATGGCTTGAGCACCCTAATCACTGTAAATATATGTACTGCCTTATCCTAACCTTACAGTTAGGGCATGTTAATGACCTCTCGATTAACTTAACCCTATGCCTATTATCCTCCCTAACCCACTCACCATCAATAACCATCACAGATCCACAACTTGGGCACTTATTTACGTATGGGTTTAAGCTATAATACGGTATTGATGACAATATACCCTTAATATCCCTTTGCGGTATCATCCAGATCGCCTTATCAATAAATAACTAATTAATAAATGTTTAAGGATCAATAAAACCAACATGGCAAACAAAAACACTAAAAATTCCTGAAGCCACGTTAAATTAATGGGTGGTGAGTTACGAGTACCCGAGATACCTGCTGAGTTAAAACCTGTCTTGGAAATAGTGTATGAAGGTAATGCACCACACATAAAGTGTAAGTATAGGGGTAAGGATGGTAAGGAGTGTGGTGCATTATTCTTTAGTCTTAGTGATGCAATTAGGCATTTAGTCATACACGATAGTAAGTATAGGAGGTTCTTATCTCTTATTAATACGTAATGCATTTAAATCCCAATACCTTACTTCGTAAAAATATGGCAAAGCAGGTATCATTAAATGAACTGTTGAATATTGTTAATAATGTTGAGAACTTCGAAGTTGTCGATTATCAGGGAGACTCAATAGTGATTGATGAGGTTAAGGGTATTGTTAAGATAAAGGATGAGGAGACGAAGAAGGAACTTAGTGAGCTACGTAAGAGAAGTCCGAGGGGTAAACCAACGCCCAAGCAAATATCGACTACGGCAAAAGCTGTTAAGAGGCTTGTTGAGAATAAGGTGAAGTTTAAGGTGGTCTTTGGGCCTAAGGAGGTCATTATTAGGTTTGACCTTGACCACTACGTTAGGCTTAGTGATAAAGATGTCAGGATTGTGGGGTTCTCAGGTAGGGATGAGGGTGCCCTGGGTCTGATAGCTGATGTCCTCGAGAGATACGGGCCGCTTGTCTTCCTTAGGAGGGTTAAATAATATCTTTAGTAATATCCCTGAAATTGAGTTTTAGGCTATTAAATACCGTAGCAGCTAATGATTGTGCTACCTAAATTCCTAATCATGAGAAGGCACCCGATTTTACCGCTTAGGCTGGACGATGAACTACTCTGTATTATGCATAGGGATAATTATATTGATTTCGTACCATCATGCGGCGAGGCCGGTAATTATGTGATGCTAATTCCATATCAAGGATCATACATAGAGAGCAAGCCGGTTAGGCCCATCATTTGGGGTGATTTGTCGAGTATTGAGGTCTACGCCTTATTAAGGGGTGAGTTGGCGCTTTATGAGTTGAGTATTAAGGATGGTAAGGCGTCGTACATTAGGTACCGCGTTAATGAGGAGTTTCTTAGAGGTGTTAGCTTCCATGGGAATGCCATGAATGAGTTATTAAGTGTTGTTGATACAGTACTGAGGAATTACATAAAGTCCAGCTTCATGATTTACACAGCCTACCTAAGGCTTATGGTAAATGGTAGTGTTAAGTTCCCTGGGTATAGGGAGTACGTTAGGGGTAAGGTTAGGATTTACGGTAATGATGGTTTGATAATAGTGAAGGAGAGTAGTGGTGATGAGGTTAGGGTATCATTAGTATCAACCATTGAGGGCATTAACAACTTCACGAGCATAATAATGTCGTTGATAAAGTCGTCAAGGGTTATAAACGATATTAGACTTGGTAGGATTGGACATTCTATTAAGTTATTGCTCGATGTCTTCATCCCTAATAATTTATTAACTGCTGTTAATAAGGATTCCTGATGCTTGGAATAATCGGTCATGCAGCCATTGATATAATAAGGAGGGGTTCAACGGTTAGGAGGTCACCAGGTGGCGCACCAACATACTGCTCGTTCTACCTTAAGCAAATAGGCGTTGATCCACTACCAATCACTTTGGTCGGTAATGACTTCAATGATTATCTAACCGATTATAGGAGTAGGGGCATAGTTACGGACAGAATTAAAATATTAAGTAATTGTGATAGTACGTCCTATGAAATAATGTATTACGACACAACGAGAAGGTTAAGGTTATTGGCCAGGTGTAGAGACTTCTCAATTGATGATCTCTACGAATTACCTGATACGGTTGCGGTAAACCCAATAGCTAGGGAGGTTAGCCTGGAGGTTTTACAGTATATTAGAAGGAGTGTTAGGTTCATGGGCGTTGATTTACAGGGATTTACTAGGGTATTTGATGAAAATAATTATGTGAAGACTAAGGTTAATATTAATGATATTACGAAGATAATTGGGTATGCGGATATAGTTAAGGCTAGTGTCGATGACGTACCAATAAGCGAGTTCGAGACCATAGCTAGTAAGTACCCAGGTAAAGTCGTGGTACTAACCATGGGTGCCAATGGATCGATACTACTTTATAATGGTCATAAACTCCGTGTTTTCACGGACGGCATAGTCAATGCGAAAGATCCAACAGGTGCCGGTGATGTGTTAACCTGTTCATTAACGTACATGCTCAGTAGGGGTGAGGACCTCGAGTGGTCATTCCTCTTCTCAAACGCTGTCGCGGTTGCTAAGACCATGGGTGAGGGGCCTTATGGCATCATTAATAATAATATTGTGAACAAGATTGCCAATAAATTATCCTCACGACTTATTAGGACCTAATCTACTAATTATGTCACTCACGTAATCAATGTCCGTAACCTGGACATAACTAAACCTGCCTACCCTCCTAACGGTTATTAACCCCCTATCATGTAACCTCCTTATTATCCTGGAAACAGTACTTTTAGGCAGTCCCAATTCTCTCGCGATCTCTGCTTGATACGCATCGCCGCCCCTGCTTAATAGGTAGGATAGAACCCTTATCTCGTCCTCATTAATATTCGCAATTAACTCATTAACATCCACTGCACCCTCTTTACTCCTGCTCATAGTATCAAACTCGAGTTGATTAACAACAGTTGATGATTTATTAACCTTGACATTCCCCACATCTTTATCTATTGGTTTTCTTGCTTCCTTAAATATTTGATAAATGAATGATGATAATACTGCAAATTGAATGAGAGCCGCGGAAACCACCAGGTAATAATTGTATATACTCATCATAACCATACAAGTCATAGTAAATGACATACTTATTTATAAATTACACTGGCTCTTAATAAATCATATAAGTAATCAAAAGAAGTAGAACGTAAATATGCGACCACTTAAGAGCACGATCTTTCTACCTCATTAATCATATCATCAATTTTCGAGGCTATTAACGTTAATATCCCAAGGCTGGGAAACTCAGCCGTTAAATGCGCTATACCTAAGTCCTCATAAACTATTTGGGCATTAAATCCCTTATTCACTAAGGAATCAACCACGCACTTTAATGCCGTTATGGCCCTGACAAGCACATCCACCTTAACCTTGCCCAACTCCAATTGGCGATGCTCAAGCTCCACAGATACCCTTATCACACCAACCTTGGTATCATAAACCTTAAACATACTCGCTGAGGTATCACTTAAATCGAGTATCCAATTCCTTGATGCGAGCTCATAATTAATCTCAGTCTTTAATAAGGGGTTATTTAAGTAACTTAATAACTCAATTATTAGTGTTGTTAATGAGTCGACGTAGGTACTTACTGACTGCAAATCGTCATATAACTCGGTCTCAGGGCTTGGGTATATCATCGCCACCTTACTGTCTTGAACGTAGTCAATTGTGAATTTAAAATGAGGAGTTAATATTGTGAGTAGGGATATTTCAATCTCATTTACAGGCTTTATTGATACAAACCTTAGCTTATACTTATTAATTGCCTTATCATATACGACCCTTGTCTCAATGGTCTTACCAAGCACTGAGTATCTATGTACATATGTAGTCATTAAAGCATCCTCAGCCTCCACGCTCCAGTTAATCATTAATATTGAATAGAGAGAAGCTATTTAAAAATGTATTAACTTCTAATCATGTCGTGGGTATAATTAAGGATCGCATAAGTAAGGTGTTAAATCTTTTTGATGAATTAAGTTTGGACGTAATCGTCATAGTTAATGGAGCAAACCTTGAGTACTTCACGGGCATTGATAGTGGGTTAATGTTTGTCGTTAATAGATCAATGGATACAACGTTAATAGTTCCAAGGCTTGACCTACAGAGGGTTCAGGAGATTGTTGGTAGTGATACGAGACTAATCGGCTACTCCACTGTTGAAGTACCGCAGAGAATGCCAGGGGAGAGCTTGTTCGTGTCAAAGAGCATCGGTGATTACCTACTTAGGGAGGTCGGACTTAAGCCTAATAATATTGTTGGCATCGATAATCCAGACTCATCGGTAGCTAAGGAGCTTAATTCCGTGGGTGTTAAAATCATGAATATTAATGAATCAATATTGAGATTGAGGGAGATTAAGGATGAGTATGAGATAGGGATGATCGAGGAGGCTACACGAATAACTGAGGAGGCCCTTGACGATGTGCTAAAGGGTGGTCTTGAGGGTAAGAGAGAAAGGGATGTGGCCGCAATGCTATATCAGAAAATGATTGGTAGAGGGGCTGAGGATGTGGCGTTCAAACCTATCGTTGCCTCAGGACCAAATGGCGCATATCCACACCACGTATTCACGGATAGGGTAATAAGGAGGGGAGAGTTTGTGACCATCGATGTTGGTGCTCGATACCGCCTTTACTGCACAGATATGACGAGGACCATTGCCGTGGGGTCAGTAGGTGGTAAAATAAAAGATGCCGCGCTGGCGGTGCTTGAGGCTTTTAGAAAGGCTTCTAATTCCGTTAGACCTGGCGTCAAGGCTAGAGATGTAGATTCAATAGCGAGGAATGTACTTGCTGAGTATGGCTTTGACTCGTACTACATACATAGTACGGGGCATGGGGTTGGGATAGAGGTTCATGAGAGACCATCAATAGGTCCTTCAAGTGATGAGGAGCTGAAACCAAATGAAGTAATAACAGTGGAGCCTGGCGTTTACATTAAAGGCATTGGCGGCGTTAGAATTGAGGATACCATATTGGTCACAGAATCAGGTTCGAGGGCAATAAGTAGGTATCCTGTTGATTTACTTTAAATCATAAAAATCGAAAGTTTTAGCTCACACAGAGGTAATGTTTTATTCATTAGCTTAATAAGTGAGTTACCATAATTAGCATTGATGAATTCACGAAAAATTTCAGACCCATTAATCCTTAAGTTAGTGGTTATTAAGGAGCTCAATAGATTAGGGGGTGTAAGCATTAACGAATTTCCTAGTCTCATCTCAAAAATAACGCAGCATTTAAATAGTATGGGATACTCAATTAGTCCTGGCGATGTTATTCACTTACTTGATGTGATAAGTATCAGCAATGATAAAGTAACATTAAGTAATGAGGGTCTTCATTATCTAAGAACTATTGAAATACTTGCTAATAATATTACCAAAACCTCTTAACGCATTATACATGGCCTTCACAACCAAACCCCTTAGATAATCCAGGACAATATTAATATCAACACCCTGACAAGCATTACCCAGCTCTTCGATGTCAACGAATACAAACACGTGCGGAGACCTTTTCCATGCATCCGCCACTGATATAGCAAGTGGTGATAGTTCATTGATACTAACTAGGGAATCCCCATGAATTATGCTAAGTCTCGCCTCAGGTTCAAATATCCTAAACCCTATTATTACTGATGATTCGATAGATTGATTATTCGTTAAGTTACGTAAACAGGTAATTGGTGCTTCACTGAGCTCCTTCTTCAACTCATTATAGAATGCCTGCAGAACCTCATCCCTAGACTCGCCCTTACTGAGTAGGTATGGGAACACGTCATTTATCAGTGCGAGTTCAACACCTTGTTTATTAACGAGATTTATGAACTCAAAATCCCTCTTCCACAACGCTTTAAATGTCGTGCTCCTCGTTATTAAGGGATCCAGGAATTTGGAGATGCCACGTATCTTATTTATGAGGTATTGCCTATTCCTTAGTAATACTGATAGTAGATAATCATCTATTATATACATGACATCATAACCCTTTAAATGACCAATTGAAAAACGATATAATTGACACAGGTAATCCTTAATATCATCATTAAGCTCGTCATAATGCCTCAACAATTCATTCATTAAGTTCCTAGCTAATGTATTAAACAGTACGACCTTATGATGCAGATAAACGAGCTTATATATATTAAAGCGCGCGATTATGAAGCCTTCCAGGTTAGCCCTTGCCTTCTCGTCAAATGCCAACACGTAATCCTTACTACTCCTCACAATCTTCATATTATCAAGTATCCTCTCAATATCGCTAATACTAATTACAGAACCAATACTAGCCCCCGTTAGGTAGGAATCCCTAAGTACGTATTCCACCCTATCAGCATCAAGGTCGCCGGATATCAAATTCCTCAAAATATTGAACGACTTTAACTCATTACTTAGCGACTTAAGGAATGCTATGTCGTCATAACCAATTACGTCTATGAATTGCGGCAGTAATTCCGAGATTTTAATCACAATGTCGCTGTGCAGTAACGCCTTTATTACACGTAAATCAATATCCGGCATCGATTCTTTAAATACACCCTTAAACTCATCATTATTCGTAAGTATAAAATACGTTATTAACTCATGCTCCTTAAAGGGACCTTTAAAGACCCTACCCAAAACCTCCTCATTAACTCCTCTGCTGCAGTTCGTGATTAATGGATCAATACCCTGACCAAAGACCCCCTCAAACACGTGGGAGAAGGGTAGGTGACCCAGGTCATGAAGTAATGCTGCTATTCTCATGTGCATTATTATATCATCCTCCGTGTCAAGGCCCATAGATTTACCAAGGTTAAGTAATGACTCCCTTACATCATTAGACCTAAGCATTCGCTCAAGCATTAATGTCACTATCTGAAGAGTGCCAAGTGAGTGCTCAAACCTACTATGGTGGGCTGATGGATAAACCATGAACGTTAAGCCAAGCTGATGTATATACCGTAGCCTCTGTATGTACCTGCAGGAATCAATAAACCTAGCCTCCTCATTTGTTAGCCTAATCCAACCAAGCGCTGGATCTGCAATAACCTTAGTATAACTTAGTGTCATTTAGGAATAGGGACTAAAACATATATTAAATTGTTAATTCCTCCACAGACAATTAAAAATGAGCAAGAGTGATGCCGTAATCATCGGTGCCGGACCCAGCGGACTTTACTTAGCCCGTGAGTTGAGCAAGGTTATGAATGTAACGATATTCGAAGAAGATAAAATGCTCGGAATGCCGCCCCATTGTACGGGACTCGTTAACCTCGACTCCTTAAAATCACTTGGTATATCACCCCCCGTCATAAATACCTACAGGTATGTAAGGATAACGGACTTAAATGGTAATAGCATAACCTTTGACTTCAAGAGAAGAGCCATAGCAATGCTTGATAGGCCGGGTCTTGAGCATTACCTCGCCGATGGCTTAGGCAGCGCCACATTAATGCTTGGCGAGAGAGTTGTTGAACTAAGTAATGGATTCATAAGGACCAGGGCAAGACAGGAGGCATTTAGCCTCGCCGTAATTGCTGAGGGCGCTAATATGACATTAACGAGGAATATTATTCCGTGGAAGCCGGTTCACGTTTACGGTGTACAGACCGATACTAAGTCATTCAGCATAAGTGAGTTAATGCCTAGGAGTGATGAGGAAATTGTGGTTATTTTTGATAGGAAACTTAGTGAACATTATTTTGCCTGGATTGTTCCAAAGGACTTTCATGAATTTAGGGTTGGGTTAGCTGATGATGCAAATGTGTGGGTTAAATTCACGGAGTTATTAAAGATAATAAAGGCGGAGCAATTAAAGCCATTTGGGGGTAAGATAATAATTGGTGGATCACCAAGTCATGTGGTTATGGGTAACACGGCGGTTATTGGCGATGCCGGAGGTTTCGTTAAGCCAATGACAGGGGGTGGAATCATAATGGGTATGCTAAGTGCAAGACTACTTGCCGAGAGCATAAACAGTGCCATAAAGGAGGGCCTATCAATAAATGATGCATTATTTATTTACGACACCTTATTTAGAAAGTATATTAAGGGGAAGGTGAAGGCATTAAGCTCCGCATCGTATATCCTGCACATGATGATAAACAGGAGCCTGAGCTATGTAATGCAATCAATGAGTAAGGTTAGTGTTGATGTTGATGATTACGATAATCATATCGATGCAATATTAAGGGCAGCCTCAAAAAGGCCGTGGTCATTCATTAGGGCCATCTTCTCAGTAATTGATGAGTTATCATTAATTGAACCAGGTACAATTAATAAATTAATTAAGGAATTAATGGAGTAGTGCTACCTCGTTATCTTCATTATACTACTCATCTCCTCTATCAACTTGGCTCCCTGCCCCTCCTGGAACCACTTAATTATTGGCTCAAGGTACTTAACAACCTCATCAGCAACAGCATTCTTAAGGTCCAGTGGGTGTATCTTACCCTCGGTATACGCCTTGACTAATTCATCGAACGTCCAGAACTCAAGCCTTCCACCACCGTACTGTTGCGGCCTTTCGATAATGAATGGCTTATCCCTACGCTCCCTGAATGAGAATAAATGCGCAAGCTCAATCACGGGGTTCATCTTAGTTTCCCTGGGTGGGCAATATGCCTTGAGTATCTTTTGGCGAATGGCTTCAGCACTATCGTGCAGGAATATGGCGGTATCCGGTAATGACTTACTCATCTTCATCTCACTCAACTCCTCTTTAGACTCCTTCCCAGTTATGTTAAGGGCTGGTATTAGGCTGTGAAATAGGGCTATTGGCTTTACCTTCTCATTATTAAGCATCAATGGGTAAAACCTAACCCTCAAAGCGACTTCCCTCGCAAGCACATAGGCCTTCCTCTGGTCAATACCGCCATGCGCAATGTGCGAACCTATCACGAATACGTCAGCCACCTGGAGCAGTGGGTATACGAGCCATGACATGGGTATTGACTCACCCATCTTCCTACCAAGTATTGTTAGGCTATGCCTAATGTCGGCTAGGTTCGTCATCCTGGCAAGGTCGAGTATTAGGTACCAGTACTCATCATTATTGTGGTATAAGTCGCTCGCCATGTAGAATTTAACGTTGTCTGGGTCTCCACCAAGAACCTCAATGGCTTTTTTGAACGTCTCTACGTAATACCTATTTGCAACCTTCCTAATTAGTTCAAGGTCACCGCCAAGTTTATTATTAAGCCATGAGTGCACATCAGCGAGCAATATCGAAACCTCAATACCAGCCCTCTGTAAATCAACAACCTTTGATAGACTTACAATGCCCGTACCAATGTGTATATAGCCACTTATCTCAAAGCCTATGTAATGCTTCAGCTTAGCCCCTGTCTCCAGGTATTGCCTTAACTCGTCAACCGTGAGTACCTCCTCCGTTGGATACCTGGTTATCAATGATAATCTCTCCTCAATATCCATTATTATTACCGTTAAAATTAAGATAATTAAGCTTTATTGATATAAATCTACGTGGTTCGGGTAGTCATTGATAGGATAAGGGCTTGGGGTCATGTCAATGTTAGGGCTAGGCATAGGACCACGATTGAGATTACAAGGGATGATTACTTAACGCCCAGGGGTGATTGTATAATCGGTATTAAGGCCGATAAGGGTTTATCGGGTATAAGCCCCGAACTTAAGGAGATTATTAAGAAGGATGGGTCAATAGTGATAGCAATGTTTGTGGTTGACGACTATCTCGACTACGTAGTTGGTATGGGCTCCTCAAAGCTTACCCTGGGCAATGATAATAAATTAATCATTAGGAGGAGTAATTACATTGATGATGCAACACTAATGATTAGGGCGAATAAGGCGGCGATTGATATAGATAGAAGGCTCATAGATAGGTTAAAGAAAGAGAGCCCCTTGACAGTCTATATTATAGGTGTTGACCTTGAGCAGGATAGAACAGTTGAAGGCGATGGCACTTAGGAAGTTGATCCACGTTGCGCTATCTATATTCTTAATAATACCATTTATAGTGAACCTGAAGACCTACGGCATATCAACAACACTGTACTTCACGCTAATTACCCTAGGCGTTTCCGTGATATACGTTATCCAGGTTAAGAGGCCAATAATTACTATAGTCCTGCTTGACGCATTAACAAGCGCCAGGAGGTCAATACTACAGCAGATCACTAAGTCGCCAATAGGCTCGGCAATACCGATAGATACCCTAGACGATGGATTAATGAAACTTGAGAAGACCGTTAAGGAATTACTTGAGAGTGTTGAGAGGGATTATGAAAGAAGAGGTGGCTACTTAGGCATTTTAATGGGCGCCATCGGAGTACTAATTAGTCAGTTGCTAACTGGTAATTACGTTATTTACGGGATAATGTCAGTGATAGTCTACGATACAATGAGCGCGATAGGTGGTATACTCCTCGGTAGAGTCAGGTTGCCCTTTAGCAATGCCACCATGGAGGGCACACTCGTGGGCATGGCATCGCTAGCCACAGTACTATTCCTATTCACGAATCAATTAATCGGCTCCCTGGCAGTAACAGTAGTTGCAGCATTAGCCGAAGCATACGGGATGGAGGATAACCTGGCGATACCAATAACCACGTCTTTAATGGCCATGGCCCTCAGGCTACCCGTAATTACGTAATGACAAGATAATAGGCATTTACTTACGCCTACCCAAGGCCCTATAGAGCCTATCCTCATCCTGCCAAACCCTACCTCTCATTATCTCATCCCAAAGCCTATTGAAGACTGGATAGCCAAGCATCCTCTCGAGAGCCCATTCCCTAGCAAATGTGCCATCCTTAATTTGCCTAATCGCCTCCCTCATTAATTTCTTAACCTCATCAGTCACGTACCTAGGACCCCAGGTTAAGTGGCCATATTGACTAGTCGTGGAATGACCCTTAAGCTGTGCGAATAATCCCTTCTCAACGATCGCCTTAGTAATGGCTATCAATTCACCAGAGGCCCAAAGCTCAAGCATGGCAGCCTCAGGAGACACGCCATTCTCAACAAGCACATTATAGCCCTCAGCCAGTAGAAATAAGAATGCCCCAGCCCACGTATGCTCACTGAATAAGTCTGTTATCGTCTCCTCCTCAAAGCTCGACTCGACAGCCACACCACCTGGTTTACCAATGGCACCAATGGCCTTTGAGTATGCCAGTGCGTGGTCCCATGCCCTACCACTATAATTATTCGCAACACCGATCAGTACGGGAAACCCCTTACCATTCACGAAGTTATCCCTAACTCCTTCACCGATCATCCTCGGAGCGACCATTATAACGTCAACGTCCTTAGGCGGCTTTATGAAACCATAATATACATTATAACCACTTAGGAAGACCACGATTTTACCTGGCGATAAATTCGGCGCAATGTCTCTTATCCAAACCTCTGGCTGAACCTCATCTGGAATAGCCATAACCACAACATCACCGCGCTTAACAGCTTCCGGTATTGAATACACAGTGAAGCCAAGACTCCTAGCTCGGTTTGCATACTCATCCTCTATATTACCTATTATAACGTTGAAACCACCATCCCTAAGATTTAGGGCTTGGGCGCTTCCTTGGTTACCAAAGCCTATCATCGATATAACCTTACCCCTTATCAACTCAGCATCTCCGTCGAAGTAAAGCTTCGCCATAATAAGCAGATAATAAACATTAATATAAACATTCATAATAACGCATTAGAATCCAAGGTTTATCCCTCACTCCACCGCTTAAGTAATTCACGCGCAGCATTCACCCCAAGCTCCTCAGGATTTGATGGCGAACCGCTTAGCTTAACAAGGACTTTCCTCTCCCCATTTAAATCAGCCATACCTGCAATAAACTCCATACGAGCCCCCTCATGAATAGCCATACCGCCAACGGGTACGTGACATCCACCACCGATAGTCCTTAAGAACGCCCTTTCAGCTAATGCCTCAGCCCTAGCCTTGGGGTCGCTAGCCTTATTCAGGAGATCTACTAGGTCCGTGTCCTTTTCACGGGCAACAACCGCTATTATGCCCTGCCCAGGCGCTGGTGGTAACACATCAGGGGATATGCGGGTGTACTTAATGTTAAGTGATTTCACGTCATTTATTAGTCTCACAAGGCCTGCCTCCGCGATTACAATGGCGTCGTAATCGCCCCTGATTAATTTATTAATTCGTGTGTCGACATTACCCCTAATTACGTTTATTGAGATATCCCTCCTAACATTAAGGAGGAATGCCCTACGCCTAACACTTGATGTGCCAACCCTAGCACCACTTGGTAATGCCATTAATTCACTTGGGTAATCATCCTTAACGACTAAGACATCGAATGGCGGATCCCTAGGCGAGAACCCAGCAACCACAAGACCTGGACTAATCTCACTGGGCAGGTCCTTGAGGCTATGTACGGCTATGTCCGCCTCATTCCTCAGCAGCGCCAGGTTAACCTCCTTCTCAAAAATCCCCTTAACACCAATGGCATATAATGGCTTATCCTGAATAACATCGCCTGTGGTCCTTACAATTATCACGTCAAACCGCACGTTAGGCTCAACCCTCCTAATCATGTTCATCACAATCTCCGTCTGTATCAGCGATAACCTACTTCCCCTTGTCGCAATTCTAATTCTCATTACGCAATAGTCCTAGTAATCACTATATTTAAACACTAATTGATTGAGCGAAGTCCTGGTACTTCCTAAACGTGTCTTCACATATTATGCTTGTACCATCCCTAGATGACAAGTATAGCTTTATCTTCTCAATAGCCTCAACGGCCGGGCACGACTTAATTATACCCTTAATTACCTCCTTATCCTTATCATTAACTCTAAGCTTACCCTCAATAACCTCATTAATATAATCATCATAAATAGGCAATATGGGTATCACTGCATCAACGTTTTTCCTAATAAAGTCGGGATCCACAGACCATGGATTACTACTCTCAAACACAATGACTAGGTGCTTAGCCCTGGCTATGTTCAAAAGCTTAAGCACATGGTTCAAATCCTCGTTAATCGCTCCCTCAAAGTTCGGTACGTGAACTATTGCATTATCAATTATGGAAATACTTGGGTCCTTATAATCAATAATCGCCACTCCAAGGTGCTTAGCCACGTAGTTTATTAACGCGGTCTTCCCCGACTTAGGTGGACCCACCACTAATATTGACGTTATGTACTTAAGCCCAAGGTTACTCATCATATCTCTTAACCTAATAGACGAGTCTATATAATCAATGAGTTTAGACTTTGTGTTCATACTTATTAAATCAACGGGATCAAGCGTAATCACAACATTGGCATTAACATTCTTACCCCTAGCCCTGGGCTTCTCCCTCGTCGTCTCGCCTTTCGTCTTTTCCTTACGTATCGAGGGCTTAGGACCCTCTAAGGCCTTTTCCTCCTTCGTAATACCCTTTTCCAGTTGTAAATTAGTGGCTACCTCATTATTCCTGTTCACGCTTTTCTCATTAACTACTCTGGCAGGTGTTGTCGTGATTTCCATATTTATTGGTGCATTACTTGTCTGAATTGGCTCCTCATTAATTGGAGTTGGGTTATTATTTAGGGCGTTAGTGTTAATGACTGTTTCAGTCATATTACCTTGCTTTAATTGTGTCTCCTCAACATTCTTAGTCTGCTTTTGATTAATCTCCGTATTCTCCGTCTCACCATAAGTTATGACTTCAATGCCGTACTTCCTCAGTTTACTTATAACGTCATTATTACCATTATTTATTATTAAGGCATAAAGCTTCATGCGTTTGTTATAATCAATTAGACTTAATATCATGTCCTTATTAATTTCGTTCGGAATCAATACAAGCAATGCCTTCTCATGGGTTCTAATAAACCAATTAACGTCATTTGTTAACTCATTGATATCACCCTTAATTATGAATCCCTTAGCTCTAGTTAATCCAAATAACGCCTTTGCGATTATTTCAACCTTATCCTGAGGTAATGAGGCATGCAATGCTACTACTCCGGTCTTAGATAATATATTTACTATGGTATTCGCAAGATCAACATAGTCCTTAGGCAATTTCTTAATCCAATAACCGTACTCGGTGATCATTAATGGATCAATTATTGGTATTACAATTGGGGACCTCTTTCTAGTACGTAATACTGATTGAGTCACTACCTTAAGCCTAGACTGCGCAATATCAAGTGCGTAGGTACTAAACCCAATAATTAGCGACCCAACGACAAGTAGTGGTGTTATGTAATAATTCCATAAATCATTAATTAAGGGTATATAAAGAAGAGATACCGTTATTAATTGTGGTACTAAATTCATTATTATTTGCGAGATATCTCTACTCATTGGCCATATTATGGTGAGTCTCGGCAAATACCTGCTTATCAAAGGTGGTATTGTCATGATTATTATGAAGACGAAGTAAAGCATCACATTACTTAATTCACTATATATAGTGAGTAAATTACCTGAACCATCGAATATTAGGGACTCCATTCCACGTACTAAGTTAAGGTTCGTTACGTGAATGACCATTATCGGCGTCCACGTAATACCCTGGTACGCAACACCAATTACGTACAGTAATGTGAGGAGTGAGAAGATGACCGCTGACCTGACACTATAGCCCTTTATAGATGGTGCTATTGAGAGGGGTATTGATAGCCAATACAGCGGTGTGAATAGTAAGGCCCATGATACTATGGCTATGTCATTAATGACACCAGCCTCGGTTATTAAGTAGGTAGTTAGGAGCAGTGGCATTATTAGTAATGATGCATGGCCTAGGGCTGTAATGAATGTCAGCACCACATATGTTACTAAGATGGCTGTCGTTAAACCGTACCTTTTAAGTGCCGATGATGTAATGATTAGGGCTAATAATGTTATAAATACGTAGAAAGGTATTATTGGAAAGACTATGTAAAGTAATGTGGCTGTAGCAGTATCCGTTAGCGTAAAGAGAATGTTTGTTGTTACGTTCTGTTTCACATAATAAAAACTACGAGATACTTTATAAACCGTTTCTCTCTTAATAATCGAAAGAGAGAAACTAAACGTCGGCATGTATCGACTTAATGACGTCGATCCATGGATTATCTCGTATAAAATCAGGCAACGAATCATTATTAAACTGCTCATTATTAACAATAATGTCCTGCCCCTTCACAGTACCAGGGATGCAACCATCCTTACTCCTCTTCTCAAGCTCCTCAACCTTCTCAATGAGCTTGCCAATTAATTCTTTAAGAGATTTCAATTCCTTTATTAACTCACCTTGATAAGCGCTCTCATATAAATAATCATTCCTTAGTTGTGGATCAGGCATTCCCGTAATGATAGATAGGCTCACGTTAAGGATATTGCCATAACCACCTAATAAGTATGAGCTATTGTTATTATTCATTTGAGTATCTACTTTATTTAATTGCTTATCATCATTCAGCTGATTTAATGCCTGGTCAATATTTTTGGTGAAGGCCCTATACTTAGATATTGCCTTGTACACGGTGTTTACGGATATACCGAGCTTCTGAGCTATCTCCTTAGGTTTCAATCCCTCATTAAAGTAAAGCTTAGCAGCTAACTCCTCAGTCTTCGTTAATTTACTCGACATACATTTATTGGTACTGTCCTCGGTTAAAAATCAGTTTATGTCCTTAAATTAATGAATTACCCATGTAATACTTATTAATATACAGTAGCAATGATAAATAATATAAGGGAAGACTAACCACTCTTAAAACTTGATGAACGTAAAGGCCACGATCGCGGTTCACGGAGGTGCTGGTAGCCTGGGTTACTTCGTTAATGAGGAGCACAGACAAAGATACTTAAATGGTTTAGTAAATGCTGTAAGGGCAGGTCTCGAGGCAGCCAAGAGGGGTAATGCCCTGGACATGGTTGTTGAGGCCGTTACATCCATGGAGCTTGATGGATCTTATGATGCTGGTAAGGGTTCGGTACTGAATTTATATGGTGAGGTTGAGCAGGACGCCGGCGTCATGTGGGGTAAAGACCTAAGTGTTGGAGCTGTGGCATCTGTTAAGCATGTTATAAATGCGATAAGGCTCGCTAGGCTTGTTATGGAGAGAACCGATCACGTATTAATAACCGGGGAGGGCGCTGAAGAATTAGCTAGGCAATTTGGGCTTTGGGTACCATCAACGGAATTAATAAACGAATCTAAAATTAATAGGTATAAATCCTTGCTCAGGAATTTACGTTCACGATATGAGAAAAACACGGACCTCGCCAGGAGGTTAGGCTTATTGGGTACGGTGGGCGCAGTCGCATTGGACAGGGATGGTAACCTGGCCGCGGCAACGTCGACAGGTGGTACGATACTTAAGTGGCCTGGTAGGGTTGGCGATTCACCACTTCCAGGTGCTGGCTATTGGGCTGAGAATGGTGTATGTGCGGTGTCTGCTACGGGCATTGGGGAATTCATCATTAGGGCCATGGCCTCATTTAGGGTTGCCATGCTGATTAAAGGCGGCATTAAGGTCAGTGATGCCGTTAAGCAAGTCGTTAATTACGTGACCAGCCTATTCGGTCCAGGTAATATTGGGTTGATAGCAATTGATAGTTTAGGTAATGTAGCTTCAGCATTTAATACGGAGGTCATGGGGAGGGCATGGGGTAGGGAGGGCATGGATAAAGTAATAGTGGCGCACTTCCCCGGTGACCCATTCCCATGAATGAGTGCTTTATTCATATGAACTTACCTATGAAGTCATTAAGTCTTTCGCTGATTCTTCTTGCCCGTTCCCTAAACGCTTGATAATCCCTGGACTTATCATAAATTATCTTACCATTAACGATTACCATATCCACGTCTGAGCCGTCCGCTGAATAGACAATATTTGATAGAATATTATCAAGCCTAGCAGGTTGAAGCCTCGGACTACCTAAGTCAAGCAACACTAGGTCTGCTACGCAACCATTATTTACGCAACCACCATTAAGGCCTAGTAATTTATAGCCATTAAGTGTTGCCGCCTTGAATGCGTGAATCGCCTTAATGCTCACGTCCCAATATGAGTGTCTCTGAAGCAGTACTGCCATCTTCATCTCTCTAAACATGTCAAGGGAATTATTACTAGCGGGCCCATCAGTGCCCAACGTCACCACAACGCCAATATCCATTAACTCCCTCATTGGAAAGTGACCGGCAGTGGCCAGTTTCATGTTTGATGTTGGTGCGTGGGTTACACGGGCATTAGTCCTGGCTATAATATTCAACTCCCAATTAGTAACCCATCCTAAATGAACGAGTTGAGCCCTACTAGAGATTAAACCCAGTGAGTTTAGGTATTCTACAGGGAACATGCCATACTTCTTCTTCGACTCATAAACCTCATCCCTCGTTTCAGACACATGTACCTGGATTGGTAAATTAAGACCATCACTTAAGTCTTTAATCCTTAACAACGTATCCTTACCCACAGCATAGATACTATGGACATTTATTATCGGTCTTATCAACGATGAATCACCGTACTTACTCACGAAATTCCTTAATTCATTCTCAACACATGAGGGTCTCCTTAATGTGTCTATGAACGTGGGACCCAAGGCAGTTCTCAACCCGTACTTTAACGCTACGTCAGCGGTCACGTCTGGGTAATGATACATGTCTATGAATGCCGTTGTACCGCTCATTAACATCTCAATAATAGATAACTCACTGCCGAGGGCTACTATGTCCCTCGTTAATTCACGCTCCACACTCCACATCTTGCTAAGCCATGTCATTAATTCGGCATCATCATAGAAACCCCTCAATAGAGACATTGGTGTATGGGTATGCGCATTAACAAGCCCTGGAATTACGACATGACCTGAACAATCAATCTCCTCAAACCCACCCTCAGTTATAGTGCCAACATTCATTATTGATCCGTCACTAATTGCTATATCCACGTTCTTAAGTATCCTAAGCTCATCATTAATCCACGTTAGTACAAAGTCGCAATTTTTAAGTAGATAATCCATGAGCGACCAATGTTATAGCTTATTTATTATCTAAAACCTTTGGTTCCAGGTGTACGGACTTAATTATGTAAATCCATGAATATTGACCTAATTTCTTAACTTCACCATCATCAATGACAACCCTATATCTAAATAATGGTGCATCGACAACGAAGGTCTCCCCCTCACCACCCTCTAATGCTGGGTTAAAGCCGTACTTCAACGCTGAGCTTATTAATTCCTCAATGTCATCAAGTGTTAACACCCTGCCTAACAACCTAGGGTTTATACCCATGGTACTTATTGACGTTAATACGAACCTAAATCCCTGGCGATATAAATCCCTTAAGTAAGTGACTTGATCCTTCCTCCATAACGGTGAATAAACCCTTAAACCTACGTCGTGGGCTACGATATTTATCATCATCCTCTGATAATCAGATAATAAAGCCCCAGTCACTATACCAATGATCCCATACTTCCTCTTAACTTCGTTAAAAGCAATCTTCAAGTCCTCAAGCTCAAGATCCTTAACGCCACTAGTCTCATAAATAACCTGGGAAATGCCCAACGCCTCCGCTTGATACCTTGTCCACTCAATATTTGGGTAGTGGAACATCCATGAGTCAACACGGTGAGGCATTAACGTGAGCAAGCAAACAACGTCAAAACCCTTAAGTACAGCCCAATGTAGAGCGTAGGTCGAGTCCTTACCACCTGAGAATAATGAACAAACCTTCATTATCGATGTTTCTAAGTCTATAAAAATTTAAAATACTAATTTAGATCGTACTTAAAACTGAATTGTAAAATTCGTACGTAGTAGAGGAGAACTTATGAAAATTCAATATTCGTAATCCGTAAATAGAAATGTTTTTAATTCACTAAATAGTGCCCAAACCCTCGATGAGTAGCGAAGGAGAAGAATGGCAGTTCCCTGAGGATTGGGAGTACTCGGGCGGTGTACCAGAGAGATTGTTAAAAATTAGGGCTAAGTGTCCATACTGCGGCCATGTCTTTGAGGTCGAGATGGGTGAATCCTGGTATAACATGGGTATATCAATAGCATGTCCAAAGTGCGGTAGGCAATTCTCGATAAGCATGTATGGAGAGGTCGTTGGTGAAGTTAAGAAGACAGCAAAGAAGTGATATTAAAAATTAGTAACCTGGTGTTGCTTAATAATGAGTAATGTGGAGTGTATTGATGATTTGTTGAATGCCCTGATGACCTTTTACTCCGTGGCAGTTATAGAGCATTACATGATATTTCTATTATTAATTAAATCTAGAAATAATGAGGCAATACATGATCAATTGTTAAATACTGTGAGGGATCATTTGGATAAAGAGAATAGAATGCTAAACAATATGTTAAGATTATTAATGGAATGTTTTAATGAAAATACAACATCCCTAGTTAATGAATTCGTTAGGAACGTTCAGGATGGAATCACGTTAATTAACGACCCAGAATTCATAAGCAATTATATTAATGACTTCGCAACGGCTGTAAAGACCCTAGTTAAGTATGTCTTAAACCATGAGGAATTATTATCAAGAGTAGTTAATTTATTGCGGGAAAACGTTAGAAAATATATAAGTAGTTTTACATGAATTTATCAGCGTAATTCTTGCTATGATAGGAATTGCGGAGGCACCTGCATTAGATTCTTTCTAATTGCCTCTACACTTGCTAAGAATTTCTTCTTCTGCTCCTCATTTAAATTAAGCTCTATTATTTTCTCAACACCGTTCTTACCAAGTACAACAGGAACCTCCGCAAAGACATCCCTTACTCCATACTCACCATCTAAGTACACTGATGCCTCGAATATTCTCTTTCTATCCTTCTTTATCGAGTCAACCATCAATGCAAGGCCAGCTGCTGGACCCCAGTTACTACTGAAGCCTCTTAGGTTAGTTATCTCTGCACCGGCCTGAACTGTCTTCTTAACAATATCGTCATACTGTTCCTTTGTTATGAACTCAGTGAGTGGCTTTCCATATACGAAGGATGCCTCCGGCACTGGGTACATGTTTTCGCCATGCTGCCCAAGCACAACGGGTATTATTGACTCTGGGGCGATACCAACTAGCAGGGATGCATAGTAGGCCATTCTCTGTGAGTCAAGAACACCGCTGAAGCCGATGACCCTATTTCTTGGGAAGCCAAGCTTCTTGTAAAGCACGTAAACCATCGCATCGAGTGGGTTTGTCGTGATTATAACAATGGAGTTCGGCGCGTACTTCCTAATCTGCTCAGCTATTGAGGCTACGATTTCCGCATTCTTAGCCGCCAACTCCTCCCTGGTCATTCCAGGCTTTCTGGCGAGACCAGCAGTGACTATTACTAGGTCACTACCCTCCATGTCCTTATAATCATTACTACCCCTATACCTAACAGACTTACCAAGTATTGCAGCCGCGTGGTTCAGGTCAAGAGCCTCACCCTGGGGCAGGTTCTTTATTACATCTATGAGGACTATCTCATTGTCTGGTTCGAAGAACATGAGGAAGGCAGCTGTGGTTGCACCGACACGACCACTACCTATTATCGTTATCATCTAATTCACCCATTACTTACATTAATTGACGTATTTTTAACTTTAATCCATCTACAATGTATCAATAGTAATAAGCGCTTCTGAATCTGTGATTTCAATTTATGAAAGACGTTACTGAATCACCTATTACTCACATTTTACATTTAACTATGGAAAAACCTGACGCCTTCCTTAACCTATTCATTACAGCTAATCCAATGCCCCTCTCCTCAATACCCTCGGCAATACCTAGGTCTACATTGAGCCTATCAAGACTCCTTAACGAATCAAATAATGATGCGGCTATTGTGTATGGATTTTCCCTATAGCCCATTATTATTATTGGCAATTCATTGATTTCGGGGTATTTCATTAATTCGCTGGCTGTTTCCTTCGTGATTAGTAATGCTACCTTCAATTTCTTATTTAGATAATTCAAGGCCACGTCACGTAATAACTTAATTAATGAATCATATTTCTCACACTCAACAACTATTAACTGCGTACGCGGTGCATAATGCTTATACTTCATACCAGGCGCCAGGGCAACGTCGGCCTCACCCAAACCCCTTGCAAATTCTGGGACCACAATTTCAGTGTTAAATAATGACCTTAATTCCTCAATTGTAAAGGGACCAGGCCTTAGCAATACAGGTGGATTCCTAGTTACATCCACTATTGTAGACTCAACACCAAAAAACGTAGGCCCTGCATCAAGTAGAATCATTTCAACATTGTCATTAGCGTAATCCTCAATTATATGTTCAGCCAACGTGGGGCTTGGTCTACCTGACTTATTGGCGCTTGGCGCAGCTATGGGCGTTCTAGATGATTTAATTAATGCAAGTGCCACGGGGTGTGCAGGTGATCTCACAGCCACCGTATTACGACCACCAGTGACCTCCTTAGGCACGTCAGGCGATTTAGGTAGGATTAAGGTTAGGGGTCCTGGCCATGCCTTCCTAATTACTGGAAATACGATTTCCGGTATATCAATGGCGACCCTATCGAGCTCGTTCATATCTGATATATGCACTATAAGTGGGTTATCCGGTGGTCTACCCTTAGCTTTAAAGATCTTTAGGCATGCCTCGCCATTAAATGTATCTGCACCTAATCCATAAACAGTCTCCGTAGGGAATGCCACCAAGTATCCATTCTTAATGTAATCACTTGCCTCCTTGATTATGGAATTATCAGGATTTAAAGGATCTACCTTACGTACCTTAAGCATCACGTTTATCAATACCTGACACTTATAAATCCATCTACGTAACATTGCTGTACACGGGTAATTATTATCAATAAGCTAGATAGGTTTATAAATAAGTCTCCGTGACACTGTTGGTGATTTTAATGGCAGTGTCTAATGAAGAGGTAATAGGCACTACAAATAATGAAGAGACAGAGGAACCAATATTCAAGACGAACCTGCCCAATGATAAGGTTAAGGAGTTGATAGAAATTTTGCGTAATGTGTATGACCCAGAAATACCGATTAACGTGTATGACCTAGGGCTTATTTATGAAGTAATGATGGATAATGATAAAGTCGTTCATGTAAAAATGACACTAACAGCAGTGGGTTGCCCACTATCTGAAAACCTTGGTTATCAGGTTGGTGCCGCAATTCAACAGGCCATACCAGATGCAAAGGACATAGAGATTGACGTGGTCTTCGATCCACCCTGGACCCCATTAAAGATGACGAAGTTAGGACGTGAGATGTTTAAGGCGATTTATGGCTATGATATTGTTGAACAATGGTTAAAGACCCAGAACGAACAAAATCCCCAGGTAAGTGAGGGTGAGCAGTGAATTAATGAAAGCCAAAGTCAATGATTATTTCTCATTGTCTATTTCTAAATAACTGCACTTCTGTATTATGAATAAAAGATTTAAAAGGTATATTTAGAATGGAAAATGTGTTATCATCATCAAGCAGTATTCCATCAGGAAGAACATTGACCGAGCGGGTACAGCAAAAACTAAGTGAAATATTGGAATCAAGTGACTTAATAAAGTTCGTTGCCTTAGTTACAATGGATGGATTCACAATAGCATCAGAGATGAAAGATAATATTAATGTCAACCCAAAGTGGTTAGGTGCATTAATAGTGTCCTCAATAAAGAACCTTGAACTTAACCTAAGAAAGGCATTGAATGAGGCAAACCTGTCCGAGCTGGTGATATCCCTAGGGCAGGACCTACTGATTGTAAAATCCATTGGTAAGTTGGCATTAATAATGATTGTTGATAAGGCATTGGACATGAATTTTGTGATGTATGAGATTGAGGAGGGATTACGTGATCTATCAACGGATTTAGGTTTAGGAATTGAGTAATTTTAACCATTTAATTAATTGGAGTTACCGTCAGACCCCTCCTCATTTGCCATGCTATTTAACGACTCTATTAATGCAGCTGATGTTAGATTCTCAATTAATTGCTTCGACTTCTCATAGTATGCATTAATTAACTGTAGCAGCTTCTGCTTAACATAGTCTATTGGCTTCGTGTAATAAACATAGGTATAACCTCCATTCTTAGCGAGTACAGGTCTCCTAGCGATCAAGCCAAGCTGGACAAGCTTAACTAAGGACCTTTCAATAGTACTTCTTGACTTATTCATCTCTTTCGCTATCTCAGCTACGGTCAGTGGTTCCTTGGCCTTATTCTGCAGTAGGTAGTAAATCTCAACCTCAGTTGGTGAGAGCCTAAGTATGCACCTAAGGATGTACTTAATATCGACGTCCTCAAGGATCTCTTCGGTACTCTTCTCCTTAATTGTTATGAGAGACACCACGTTAACCACCAACATCAGTGTCACAGAGTTTCTTTATAAACCTTTTTCTCCAACATTTTCCACTATAGATGCATGATTTTATCAAATTATTTATATATAATTAAGACCTTATAGCTCTACAGTGACACCCATATTCTTACTTTTCACTAAGTTATATATGTAAGTTGCCGCCGCAAGATCCTCAACAGCAATACCAACAGACTTAAACAACGTAATATCCTCATCTCTCGATCTACCCTGTCTTACCCCGCTTATTATCTCACCTATCTCAATTAAATTCTTTTCAGATATTAAGCCATTCTTCATTGGAATTATTATATCGCCAGTCTCATTCATAACAGCAGCGCGTGAGTCAACAGCTATCACGGATGCTTTACGAATAACATCATCATCCAATTCCCTAGCATTAACCTCAGGTGCGCCGATTGATGCTATGTGCATTCCCTCATGAAGCCATGAGCCGTGAATGACGGGTTCTTTGCTTGTCGTTGCCGTTATTACAATACTAGCTTGCTTAACAGCGTCATAACCTGAATCAACTACCACGGCATCAATACCTCTATCCTGGGCTATTTTAGCCAATTCAAGAGCCCTTTCTTTCGTTCTTGAATGTATGAACACTCTCCTTATGGGAAAAGCCCTAGATAATAATATTAAATGGTACCTTGCCTGCAATCCAGCACCAATAATTGTCACGTTATCCATACTTCGTGCCATATATTTGACCGATACCGCAGTCGCGGCTGCGGTTCTCCACGCCGTTAATGCTGTGCCATTAATGACTGCCATTGGCTGTCCCGTAATATCATCCATAAGTACGACTATTCCCTGGGTCGTTGGTAGACCACGTGCCTTATTACCCTCAATAACATTGACTATTTTAACGGAAAATCCGAGGTTACGTGCACCACAGGGCATAACACCCCACCAATCATTATTAAGGTAAATAACTGTTCTTTGCGGCATCTTAACAACGCCGGAGCTATAGTCCTTAAAAGCCGCGGCTATGGCATTTATTAATCCGTTAACGCCATCCTTACTATCTAGGGCCTCATCAACCTCCCTTCCATTTACTATTAATAGTCTCATATTACATTTGAACTATGATGAAAAATTTAAGCATTATTCTCTATAGATATGAATAGAGAAATACCGTCTATACATTTTGCGACAGATTTATTAATTCTAGCTATAAGTAAAATAGTGGGTGAGCTTATGGCGATTAAATGCATTGATTGCAAGTACTTTAGACTTCATGAATTACGTGATAATATTGGTATTTGTACGAATAAGGATAGCCCATATTACATGAGGTTGGTCATGACCGAGTGGCAATGCCCATTCTTCGTAGAATTTAATGAGGAGATGGATGAGGACGAATTTTACTGGTGCTCGGACTGCAAAACGATGGTGCACAAGTCATTATTAACACTTCATAAGGGACATAAATTAGTTAAGACACCGTACATTGACGAGGAATCCCACTTGGAAACCTATGTAGCTGATTAACTTACCTCCTTCAAATCATGCATTTAAACAGTATTTTCGCACAAAGCTTTCAATGGCCTTAGCTATCACCCTAATATCCTTACCTCTAGGTGTATGCGGCATACCCTCAACACGTATTAACTCAATCACATTACCAAGCGACTTAGCCCTATCATAGTAATCCTCCACCTGCTTTATACTCACTAACTCATCATTAGTGCCATGAATTAAAAGTATCGGCGGTAGGTTGGGTCTTAAGTAATTTATTGGTGAAGTCTTCACGAGAAATTCCTCAGTAACCTGCCTATTATCAATTCTCATTAATTCCTCATAAGTCCTCCTTCTAATACTACCAGGCTCACCTGAGAGCAACCACCTAATCTGCGCTAACCTATCAGTTGGTCCTGACACGGAGATTGCGCAAGCTACTCGATCCACGGTTGATGCAGTAAGTAATGCTATTGTACCACCCATTGAGTGCCCAGCGATGATATATCTGTCATTAGCCCCCTCAAGTAACTCCCTGACCTTATTAAGACCGTCCTCAAAATCCCTATATGTTGGTGCTATTACCTCTAGGTTTAATGATCTCAGTGGGCCAATAAGCCAATTTATCTTCTCGGGGCTTGAACCAAAGCCATGTAGTGCCAACGCCTTCATTGTTAAGGCATGTGCATTGAATTGGTTATAAAGTTTTGGTACCGGTGGAGAGTTAACCTAATAAATTTATTATAGATCCTAACATCGATCATGGCAAAATCAAGAAAGACAAAAAGACCCCAAAGGCGTAGAGGAAGACTGTTTTACTTAGCGCTGGCGTTAGTGATACTTGGTGAGGCGGCATTCATAATTGTCCTATTCTTACCCGGCATAGTATCCAAGCTAACAATGAACCAACAAACCCAGACTGAGCTTAACGCCACGGTTATTACCGAGTATATGCTCTCAACATTAATAAATCCATATAATAATTCAATAGTAAATGCCACAGCGTTAGGATTGATAAATAACACGAAGCCCATATTAATGTACTTAACAGTTAATGACCCATACCTAATAGATGAATCATGCAATATCTGGCCAATACTTTATAATGCTGCACGGTACCACAATTATAACGTCATAATTATAGTATTTCCTAATCCGCCAACTCAGGCCCCCGCAACATTATCAGTGATACAGCAATTCGATAATTACGTATATGAACTTTGTAGTTTCAGCCCTGGAACATCGAACTTCATGGTTACGACCGCGTTTTGGGGTAATTATACGTATGGATCGCAAGTGCTTATTGTTGGTTATGGAACGTTATTACCACAATTACTCACTAAATTGGGTATTAATGCAAGTAGCGTTTACTTCCCATTGTTAATAGTAGTTAAGCCTCATAACACCGTAGATGCCTCAGGGATAATTTATGGCTCACAGCTCATGAATAGCACATACCTAAATGAGACATTATTTACATCATTAGGGAGTAGTTAATCAGATAAAAACCTCGTGCATTTACTGGGCTCCTCGTCATGAAGTATCCTACTTATTGATTCCAAATCCCATATCGCACATAGGTAGGTCCTTGTATACCTAGCCAATTCCATTGCGGACTGGATCTTCTTCATGAGGCCTCCAGTCACGTCTATATGATAAGTACTCCTCTCATTAACAATGGATGCTTTAGTTAATTGTTTAATGACATCACCATTAGTATCAAGTATTCCAGGTACGTCAGTCAAGAATATCGACGCTGACGGCCTTAACTTTGAGCCTAAGTCAAGCATTATATCATCACCACTGATTATGGAGAAATCCTCATCACTAGCAACAACATCCCCATAAAGCATTGGTACTACACCCCTTTCAATTAATTCGATTATGTGCATAGGCTCTATCAACAGGTGGGGCTTACCATCTTTAATTATGTATATTGAGCCTGTCCTTAACGGATAAATGGGTAACCCAACCAACGTCAGTGTAAGTGTTATTTTCATGCTTAAAATATTGAGTACGGCTGAAGTGAGGGATACACCAATTAATTGGTCGTGATCTCTATACCTATTTAATCCATAAGCCAATGCCATAGGATGCGCGAAGCTACCGCCTCCGTGAACCAGGATAAACCTATTACCTGTCTTGAACTCCTTAACGAGTAAGGTGCCCAGTTTCCTTACCCAATCCTCCCTATAACTAAGTGGCCTTGACTTATCACTTATTGCGCTACCCCCCAACTTTATCATGAAAAGCCTCATCGGCCCTCCGGTGGTTAATACCGTAAGCTGGACTTATAAGTATGAGGTTATTCATGTTTAATATAAATTTCACTAGAATTCCCTAGTTACCGTAAACCTCAAAATCTCCCTAAGATCATCAACAAACTCATTACTCCCTAACTCACTTAATGCCCTTTCAGACTTCTCCGCAAAGTCCATGGCAATCCTCAACGCGTTTCCCCTGGCGTTAGTCTTCGATATTATCTCCACAGCCCTCTTAACATCGTCATTCGTGACAGTGGTCTTACCGAGAATACTCAATAATTCCTCCCTATCCTTATCGCCTAATTCCTTCAACGCCATTACAACGACCGCATTACCCAACTTATGCTCCTTAATGTCCTTACCAATTTCCTTACCAAATTTCTTAACATCACCAAAAATGTCTAATATGTCATCTAATACCTGAAAGGCAAGCCCCAGATACGTGCCATAATCAGACAATGGCTTAATACAATGTGGCGCATTAGCAGACATCGCGCCAAAGACAGCGGCCGTCCTTATTAAGGCGGCGGTCTTAAGGCTTATCATCTTCACGTAAGTATTATACAGGGCTTCCCAATTGCTCAGCAACCTGGGCCCTAATCTATTCTCTACGAAGTATGGATCCCTGCGCCCAGCATATTCAAGCAAGATATCTAATCGCTCACCCTCGTCTATTGCGCGTATGGTATTCGCCGTCTCCCTCGCGAAGGCTATTGGATCCCTAGTCTCGAGTATGGCTTCTTCAATGGCCTCCCTATACCATATACCGATTAATATTGCTGCGTAATCACCGTACTTAGCCCTAACCGTAGGCTTATTCCTCCTTAGTAATGCCTCATCTATTATGTCATCATAGATCAGGGAATAATTGTGTATTAATTCCACGATTGCTGCGGCGGGTAGCGCAACCCTATAATCACCGCCACAAGCCCTCGCGGCTGTCAACGTTATTAATGGTCTTAATCTCTTACCGCCAGTGGATACTTGGTAAATCACGGCATCCCTAAACTCCTCACTCACCTCCTTACTTAGGTATTTAATTAATTGCTCGTCAATTTCACGTCCATAGAGACTATGAAGCTTCTCTAAAATGTCCATCGGGTTTACGATTAACGCCAGTAATTAAGTTATATCCCCATGATATCTACGATATTTTTAACTGTTGAATATGAATTAGTTAATATCTGAAGCAATTGTTAACCATTAATTATGGACAAAGCTTAATATTGCTTAATCAATTGCTAAAGACGTATGAGCCAGGATATAGTCATTACGGGCTTCGTAAGGACACCCATTGGTAAATTTGGTGGTGCATTTAAGAACGTTAAGACACCTTACTTAGCCGCTGAAGCCATAAAGGCGTTAATTAGGAGAACAGGCATTGAGGGTAAGCTTATTGACGAGGTTGTCTTTGGATCAACACTTCAGGGTGGTATGGGTCAAAACCTTAGTAGGTTCGCGGCATTGCTTGCTGGGTTACCGATAGAGGTTAGTGCATTTACTGTCAATAGGGTTTGTTCATCAGGAATGCAGGCGATTATCGAGGCCGTCAGGGCCCTAAAGGTTGGTGACGTAAATGTGGTAATTGCAGGTGGCGCTGAGTCCATGAGCACGCAACCGCTTGCCCTGCCGCACGAGGTTAGGTGGGGAATTAAGCACCTAATTGGTAGGGATTTGAGATTCATTGATTTGATGATTTATGATGGGTTAACAGACCCCACAAACATGATGCTCATGGGTCAGGAGGCTGATAAGGTGGCCATGGAGCACGAAATAACTAGGGAGGAGCTGGATAAAGTGGCTTACGAGAGCCACATGAGAGCTCTAAAGGCCACTGAGAATAAGTATTACCTCGAGCTAGAGCCTGTGGATACCGTGATAAATGGCGAGAGGGTTTACCTGGATAGGGATGAGGGTATTAGACCTGATACAAGCCTTGAGAAATTAGCTAAGTTAAAGCCAGCCTTTGGTCCCAATGGCTTACATACTGCCGGTAATTCGTCACAACTATCTGACGGTGCTGCGGCATTGTTGTTGACCACTATGGATAAGGCTAAGGAGATTGGTTTAAAGCCCATTGCGAGGATCGTTGGCTATGCGTGGCACATGCTTGAGCCCTGGAGATTCCCAGAGGCGCCGATTTACGTGATTAGGAAGTTGCTGAGTAAGGTTGGTTGGAGCATTAATGACGTGGATGTTTTCGAGGTTAATGAGGCCTTCGCCGTGGTTAATGTCCTGGTGAATAAGGAGTTGGGTATACCGTATGATAAGATGAACATATTTGGCGGTGCAATAGCCCTGGGACACCCACTTGGTGCCAGTGGTGCTAGGATAGTTACGACGTTAATATCGGCATTAATACATGTTGGTGGTAAGAGAGGTGTGGCAGCGCTGTGTCATGGCACTGGCGGTGCCACTGCACTGGCTATAGAGATGCTTTGACTAAAGCAAAAGGCTTTTAAATACAGCAGTCCTTTCCATCCATAGTATGGTTGATGCCCTGGAATAAGGGATTTCTCGGAGTTGAAAATAATGATAAACCTACTCAAGAAATACAGGGGTTATGCAACGACCCTCATAAGCCTATACATCAACGGTAATAGGCCAATACCTGATGTCGTATCAATGCTTAGGCAGGAATGGGCATTGGCAAGCAATATCAAGGATAAGACCACGAGAACGCATGTTCAAGACGCACTAGAGAGGATTATAAATTCGATAAAAGGCATATCAAAGGCTCCTGAGAACGGACTTGCAATATTCGCAGGCTTTCACATGATAAATCCAGGTAATTACGAGTGGGTTTTTCACGCCATAATACCCCCAATACCAATATCGACATTTAAGTACATCTGCGATACGTCGTTCCACACTGAGATACTTGAGGGCATGGTTAAGAGCAGCGACACTTATGGGATAATAGTGATCGAGAGGGGTGAGGCGGTTATTGCACTGCTGAGGGGTAATTATTGGGAGATTGTTGATAAGGTGGAGTTCTTTGTGCCAAATAAGCATGCGGCTGGTGGACAATCAGCCCTTAGATATAAGCGACAGACGGAGCATTTAGCCGAGACATTTTACAAGCTAGTTGCTGAGAGAGCAAATAAGGTGTTTACAGAGATACCGAGCCTAAAGGGTATCGTCGTTGCTGGACCAGGACCAACGAAGGAGGAGTTCCTTGAGGAGGGTGAGTTGGATCATAGGATTAGAGATAAGGTCATTGCCATTGTATCAGCATGTTGCGCTGATATTGGTGGCGTTCTCGAGGCCATTAGGAATGCTGAGGATAAGCTTAAGGAAACTGAGTATGTTAAGGCTAAGAAATTAATGGAGGAGATCATGTACCTAGCCGTTAAGAAGCCCGAGTACCTAATTTATGGTAAGGACTCGGTGATGGACGCGGTTAAGAAGGGCATTGCTAAGATGGTTGTTGTTAGTGAGGATGTTGGTGAGGATGAGATTATGAATTTGACAATAATGCTTAAGGGTAGGAAGGATGTTGAATTATTCGTAATGCCTAAGTCTGTTGAGGAAAACCTGACACTAACGCAAACATTCGGTGGCTATGTGGCTATTTTATCAACACCATCATGGATCCTCGAGAGTTATAATGAAAACCAGGACAAGAGTAGCTCATAAGGCATTGTTTAAAATATTCCCCCTTTAACCACCGCCGGCTGGTGGTAGGAATACTACCTCATCACCATTAGACAACTTAGTACTTAATCCATTTAGAAAGTCTATTGACCTACCATTAACCAGGATCACGTATTGATCCTTAAGTCTGCCATTATCATCTAGGATAACCTTCGAGAAATTGGGGCTCACTGAGGTATCAATAACCTGTATTAAATCCTTAATTGTCGCATTGTCAGGTATGTTAAGCTCAGTCTTAAGTACCTTAGTTATGTCATATAATGATGCCAAGAACTTAACCTGAACCTTCATCAATCACATAGCAGTAAAAATAGTTTAAAAAGCTTAATACGAAAAACATTAGTTATGCAACACCGCAATGCGGTAAAAATGTTACTTCATCGCCATCAGATAACTTAGTATCAACGCCATTTAAGAAATCTGGGGATCTTCCATTAATTAATACTAAGAACTTATCTTTAATTTTATTATTACAGTCAAGGATTACCTTAGAGAAGCCTGGGTATATAGCATTATCTATTTTCCTTATTAAGTCAAGCAGTGTCGCACCATCAGGCAACTCAATCTCGGTCCTCAACGTCTTAGTCATTTCATATAGTAAAGTCAAAAATTTGACGTATATCTTCATTGCTTTGCTGTTAATGTCAATATATAAAAATCTTTTGCTAAATTTTATCAAATGAGAGATCTTTAGGAATTGATATTCTACTGTTGCGGTGAGCACTTACCTAGTGCCTTCAGAAGTGCCATTGCAATGCCAAGACCTCTCTGTACATCCTTATCCCCTAATGCTCTCCAAAGTCCCATTAATCCACTCACGGGTTTAGCGTTGGCTAAATCCACGTTCTTTCCTAGACAGCCACCTAAGTCTTGGACGAGGCCTTTCAACTTAAGGACATCTTGAGTATCCAGCTTATTCATCGCTTGTAAACTACCATCAACGAGTATTGATAATAATCTAAATATCGCGGGATCCTGGAATAAGTACTGTATGACCTCATCAAATCTATTAACTATTAGCATTAACGCATCAATTACACCACTACGCTTGAGCTCAATTAATTGATCAAGTAATCCCCTAATCTCATCAATATTCTGAACAAGTATGTTCAACGCCTCAGCAAGCTTCTCATCGGGGCTCTTTTCAGCCTGAGTTTGCTGCGCCATGGTGATCACCTCACATCGTTGTTGCTAGCCAGGTTTTATAAAATAGATCCTTAATCAATCTACCAAGCGGTGACGTTAATATACTATAGCAGCTACCTACCCACGCAGCCTTATTACCAGTTAAATCAAGCTTAACATCGCAGTTAAACATCATACCAAGATCGCCATAATCCATGGCACAGGTCATCGCATTTATCTGTGCAGGCTCTATGGGCTCACCAAGTAGTTCACCCGCTATTACCGTGGCACTCGCTAATGCCGTGAAATGCACAGGCACTCCAGCCGTTGGTAAGCCTATATATGGCATCGAGTGCTCACCAGGTAAATAAACATCATCGTACTTTAAACTCCTACCAGTATAAACATCTATAGCCGTCCATTTACCGGTTGGTGTATCGGTAATTAATGGCGTTCCCTCAAAGGGCTTCGGAAGCCTTGCTGGCGGTACCACAATGAGCAGGTCATACTTATACTTCTCACCGTTTGCCAGTATAACAGTCTTCTCTTTATCATCAACCTTATCAGGCTTTATGCTACCAATGTACTTAATACCCTTCTTTGCATAGACTTCCTCAGTAATCTTAACGGCCTCAGGTCCTAAGGGCTGTATCGGCTTTTCGAAGGGATGAATAAGCGTTATATCAACCCTATCCCTAATGCCCCTCTTCCTAAATACCGTGTCAAGCTGAGCCGCGAATTCAAAGGGATACACACCGCATCTATATATGGGTTCAGGCGTGAATATGATCACCTTACCACCACTGAAGGACCTCAATGCATCCCTTAGTTTAAGTGCTCCATCTAGCGTGTAATTGTGATAACCGACGCCCAGGTTGTAAGATTGGAAGTCAAAATCAACGCCTAGGCTCGCCAAAAGGTAGTCGTAGTTAAACTTGCCTTGATCAGTCTCCACAACCCTATTATCAGGGTCTATCTTAGTGACTTTAGCCTTAACAAACTTGACACCTCTCCTCTCTAGCATTGACAGCGGTAACTGTGCCTTGCTTGGTTCTATATCGCCAAGCGCGATATTGACGAGTAACGGTGGCAATAGATAATAATCCGTATCGCTGACTATCGTTATTTCAGCATCAACCCTACCCCTTATTCTTTCAGCAATTCTCTTAGCAGCAACGACGCCACCAACACCACCGCCTAGGATGAGTATTTTCTTCGGCACGTAACCTCAGAATGAATGCTACTATTTAAGCATTATTATTAATCAAGTTACAAGTTTGTGAAAGTATAAAAAGCAATCAATTTATGAACTAATGCATTTAAATGAATTAGTACTTAATACCGTGATATATAACAATGGAACAATAAAGATTATTAATAATGGTGATGTCAATAATTATTGGTGTGATGATGGATCAACAAACTGATACATGATAATGAGGAGGGAGGTGAAGACTGATTATTTTCCTGTTAGAAGTATTTTTAAGCACCATATGACTACATTAAACCGTCTCATGAGTTTAAGGACGCTGTTCACAATGTCTATTAGGAACCTTAGCGGTAGGAAAACGAGGGCTATACTGACAATGCTAGCAATAATCTATAGTGTGGCATTAATGATAACCCTGGAAACCATGACGTATGGTTTCAAGGTCGCGATTACTAACGAGGTCGAGAATATACTGCCCACGGATCTGATGGTTTATTCCCAAAGTGTCTCAATACCCGAGGCTGTGGCACAGGTTATTGCTAAGCTTCCTCACGTGTCTTATGTAGTCCCTGCAATTATAATAAGTACGGCCCAGGTTAATGGACATGCGGTTACCCTAATTGGAATACCTAACCAGTATTTCTCGTATTTTGAGGTTCGCATGGAAAGTGGTTCATTGCCTATGAGTGATGGGGAGGCGATAATACAGGACACCCTGGCTCAAAGGGATAACATAAGCATTGGCGATACCATTTATGTCCAGGTACTAACGGGTATTCAGGGAGGCTCTGAGATAATACCCCTCAAGGTCACCGGAACGTTTAGTAGCATACTTGGTGGTTTCCTTGGTTTTCAATTAAACATGATCGTGACACCAATAAGCACATTACAAAATGACCTTGATGATGAGGGCTTTGTTAATGCAATATTCATAAAGCTATCACAGGAGAATCCGACATACCTCAATCAACTAGCCACTGCATTAAGTGAGTACTTCCCCAACGCTGATGTTTACGAGCAGAAGTCCGTTCTCGGCTCAATCTCTAACGCATTATCAATGGTTAATCTATTCTTCATAGTAATAATAGCACTCAGCCTAATAGTCACTGGGCTTAGCGTTGCTAATACGGCAATAATGAACGTTAGGGAGAGGACCAGGGAAATTGGAATCCTTAAGGCCCTGGGCGCATCCAATGGCCAGGTAATACTGATATTCCTCCTTGAAATATTGATAATGAGCATCATAGGCTCAGTGGTAGGTATACTGCTTGGCATAGCAGGCGCTTACCTGGCTAGGTACATAATGATTAGGCTTAACCTCCCAATAATAATACCCGTGATACTAATACCGACGTTATACGTATATTCATTAATAATAGCCATAGCGACATCGATAATCGCGTCAATACCATCATTAATATCAATAACAAGGATCAGACCAATGGAGGTGCTAAGGATTGAATAATAGCCTTAAGAAACTAGGTCTAAGCCCTCGGTAATTCTAAAGTCAACCCTATACCTAGTGCCTAGATTTTCTGACTCGAGCAATTGACCAAAGAGTCTCTGCGATGTTGCATCCGTGACCTTCACTCTCACGAATGCGCCAATGTCAGCCTTCCTCACGGCTATTGGCTTGTAATTATATGAACGAACAACGTAGTTCTCACCCTTAAAGTCAACCTCACTCACGATGCCCCACATCTCCCTGCCAATAAACGTCTTATTCCTCTCCAAGGCAACCCTATTAAACACGTCAGTGGCGATTTTACTCCTCTCCTTCTTAACCTGCTCAGGCACCTGCTCCATATATGCCGCCTCAGTGAATGGCCTACGGCTATACCTAGCCAGGTTAACCTTATCAATACCCAACTCCTCAATTAACCTCACACTAGCCCAGAAGTCCTCATCGGTCTCCCCAGGGAAGCCCACAATAATGTCCGTGGCGACGGTAGCATCAGGAAAGGCATTCCTAATCCTCTTTACAATATCCCTAAATAAGTCAACCGAGTACTTCCTCCTCATGAGCATTAACACCCTATCACTACCACTCTGCACCGGTACGTGGAAGAACCTATATACGCGCCAATCAGACTTTACAACGTCAAGGAGCCTATCAATTATTCGACTTAACTCAAGGGGCTCCATCATCCCCAGCCTAACCATGAACCTACCATCGACCTTAGCCAGTATTTTTTCGAGGAGGTCCGCCAGGTCATAACCCCTATCACGTCCATAAGCACTGATTTCCTGCCCCGTTAGATAAATCTCTCGCGCGCCCTTACTGACGGCATTTGTAATGGCATTGACTATATCGTCTATGCCGTAACTCTTCACCCTACCAAAACCCATCCTGCCAATCTTAGTAACGCAGAAACTACAATTACCCAAGCAACCAACCTGTATTGGTACTACATACCTATGCCCATGAAGCTCGGGGTAGTAATTAGGCAGGTACTTTGCTGGTCTATCCTCATATACATGAACATCAGTATTACTACTTACCACCTCATCTATAAGCTCGGCTCCGTGGGACGAGATAAGCATGGCATTAGGAGACACATCCTTTATAGTTGCGGGCCTAATCCTGGTTAAGCAACCAGCGACAATCAATCTCTTACCTGGATACTCCTCACTTAGTCTCTTCAGGAGCTTAAGCTCATTTCTCTCGGCCTCCTCCCTAACGGCGCATGTATTCACGATTATCGTGTCAGCGGACTCAACATCCTCCGTGTACTCCCAGCCCAATGACCTAAGCTTCGTAATCATTATGTCACTATCCGCCTTATTCAACCAACAACCAAACGTTATCACAGTAAACTTACCACCCATACCTTCAGAGATAATTGCCCTAAGCCCTTAAAAACCTAGATGCGCCCGACAATGAGGTTTTACGTTTACCATTTAGGTAAGCAGTGTTTTTAAATAAGTAATTAATTGCTACCGTAGATGGTGATACTAGCGTTGATAATACACGTGATACTTACGTTACTCGGTGTGGACCCACCAACACCATTCACGGTTACAGGAATTACCTGGTACTACGGGTCCTACACTGAACCCCTAAGCAATTACACGCATATATACACAGGCGCCAACATAAGTAGTACTATAACGGTTGATATTAATGATAATGCACCAATACCAATCAACGTGTCTTATACCCTTAGTATTAAGAATTATACGGTTCAAGGTTCGTGGACACTACAGCCTGGGAAAAACTCATTCAACATAACAGTGCCGGCTTTAGCTGAGGGCAGTTACAACGCGTCCTTATTGTTATCCTCAGTAGGTTACTCCCTGAATTACTATTTCATGGTATTTTCCGTGGTTCCTGGAATAGTTATAAATACTACAACAACGAGACTGTACAGTGGGGTATCCCAGGTAATTACGCTTAACGTAACAAATAATACACCCATACCAATAAGTTCAGCGTTAATAGTAATGATTGGGACGGGCGTAGTAATTAGTAATAGCATGATTACTACAAAGCCACCAACGAGTGAAAATATAACGGTAATACCAGGACCATACTCCCTGGGTACGGCATCAATAACATTTAGGATTAGCTATACAGATGCTGGGGGTTATACGTGGAATGAGAATGAAACACTCACCTTCACGATAGTGCCGACGCCCGTACACCTAACCCTAAGTGCGCAAAGCACGGTTAATTACGGTAATTACATGCCAATAACCATAAACGCAATAACGCCGGTGGGACCACTGCAGTATCAGCAGTTGAGTATTTACGTTGATAATAATTATGTAGCGTCCGTAACCACCAATAGCAATGGGATTGCCCAATACTCACTATTTATTGATTATGACGTTGGTTATCACATATTAACGGTTGAGTTCACGAACACTACGTATTTTCAGGAGGCCCTCGTTAATTATACATTCATTGTATTGCCAGGTACCGTATATATAATTGCCTATGTAAACAGTACTAATATAACTTACGGAAGTGCAGTTAATATTTACGTAAAGTTATCACCACCTATCTCAGGTGGGACGTTAACAATAGGTTATGAGGTTAACGGATTAGCATCTACAATAGGTAGTTATACCCCGGTGAATGGTACTGTCCAGGCAACTTGGATACCACCCCAGGCAGGGACGTATTTAATAACAATATATTATACGAACCCACCAAACTACTTGCCAAGTTCCACAAACCTTACAATAACTGTTAGTAAGGCGCCATGCTCATTATCAATAATAATTAATGGGACACCTGAGGTATTGCATGGACTCATTATACAAAGCCAGATGAAGCCTGTAATCATAAATGCTCAATTAAACATACTAATAATGAGTAATTTATCATCAACAAGCGGAATAATGTACATTAATGCAAGTGGCATTGGCACGTACGTATTCACACCCAAAATGCCGGGTAAGTACTCAATTATTGTGTCCTGGCCGGGAAACATTAACTATCAAGGATGCCGCGCGACCTACGTGTTAAATATAATGAAAGCGCCGTTGACGCTTTACGTAAATGGAAGTGGCAGTTTAATCGCTGCAGGTGGTTATGAAATATTCAGTATAGGTGTTGTTACCAACATACCAATTAGTTACGTTAATGGGAATCTAACGATAGTTATCAGGAGCGGTAATAAAACGGTGAGTACGTATGATGTACCAATTACTGGGTATTTCATGAAGGCCTCAATACCCTTCCCAGAACCCGGTGTTTATGAGGTATTAATACAGTACCCTGGTAATGATTATGTTAATGCAAGTGTGTATGGGCCTTACTACGTAACGGTAATACCGGGTTTCCTAGGGATACCCTGGTACATGCTCCTTGCCTATTTGGCACCAATAGTTCTTGGGGCATCAATAGGAATGATCATTAATCAGAGGCTCCGTCAAGTACGGCAATGAGCCTTGGTAATTCAGCGACGCTTTTAATTACGAATTTTGTTGGGAAGTCCCTAGCCCATGTTGCAACCCCTATATTTATTGTGCCTAAACCATTAATTAGGAGAATGTCCCTTGGATGATCGGTAACGTAGGCAACAACGTTAGGTGGTAGCTTAAGGATATCAAGCGCCCTCTTAACGAGGTCAAGCTTATCATGGCCAGGTCCTAAATCGCCCAATGATACACAACCTTCTATAAACTCAGTGAATCCATAATACCTTAACTCATTCATCATTTGCGGGCACTCCAGCTCTCTTCCTGTGGCTATGACGAGCCTCTTATTCATACTGCGTAGAACCTTCATTGAATCTAAAACCCCTGGAAACACCTCACCGTAATCCCTCCTTATGGAGTACAATGTCCAGCACTCATGCCAGAACCAGAAATTCCTTGACAAATCACCTAACACCTCGCTTAGCGATGGGTCCCTATAATAGATACTGAGTAATTGGTCAATGTCATTATTTAAGCTCCTACCATACTTCAAGGCGCATTCTCTAAGTATGTTTAGGAATTTAGGTAATGTATTTACGAGGGTCATGTCGAGGTCTAGCACGATGGCCTTAATGACCATAGTATGGGGAGTATGCTCTATTACTAGCTCACTAATAAACCATTCTATTATATTCAATGGAAAGTAAAATACTTATTAAGAAATACTGTAACTAAATTACATAGTGGGTAAACCTAGGTTTAAGATTGAGGTGCTCCTTGAGCAGGATGGGAAGGTCTTAATGGATGACCTAACGGCAAGACTTCTTGAGATTCTCGAGAAGAAGGGTTCCCTATTATCGGTGGTTAAGGATCTTGGATTGCCATATTCAAGGGCTTGGGAATTAATTAATAGGTTGGAAAGTGGGTTGGACATTAAGGTCGTTAATTCAAAGAGGGGCTATAAAGGAGGCATGTCATTAACTGCGGAGGGCAGGGAATTACTGAGTACGTATAGGTCGATAATGAGTAGGTATGTGTGGAGTCCTGATGGTACTGTGTGCGACACTGTCTATGCCGGGAGCGATGATTGCATAGTTAGGGATATAATTAATGAAATGAGGAGCGAGGGTTACTGCATTGATGCTTATTGGGTTGGTTCAATGGGTGGGTTAAACATGGTCATTAATGGCTTAGCTGACATAGCTGGTATTCATCTAATAGACCCAACAAGTGGCGAGTACAACATACCTTACATGTATTCATTGGGTGCCTGGGATAATGCCGTCTTAATAAGGGGTTACATGAGGTTGCTGGGTATTGTGCATAGGCCGTATCTAAGCATTAGTGATCTAACGGATATACTGGGGCTTAGGATGGTTAATAGGAATCCAGGCTCAGGCACGAGACTAGCAACGGAATTACTACTCAATGGGATAGCCATGTACACTGGGTATAGTATGGATGAGATAAGGAAGGTTGTGAAGGGCTATAACGACGTTGTTAAGACTCATATAGAGGTTACCGAGAAGGTAGCTAGGGGATTGGCTGACTACGGCATAGCAATTGCTGGGCAAGCACTCAAAATGGGTCTTGCCATTAAGCCCATAGCCCTTGAGGAGTTCGACATTGTGGTTTCTAAGGCAAGCATTAATAAACCAACGGTTAAGGAGTTTATACGTAGGATAAGTAAGGTAGAGCCCAGACCTGGCTATGTAATGCTTAGGAACACTGGTGAGCTTTACTCCAGGTAATCATAATCACTACCCCCAACATAGACATTATGAAGAACTCTATAGAGTGCGTCAAGGCCCTCGCCAGTCTTAGCACTTATTGGTATTGGCCTTGGTATAGTACCGATGGCGGTTAATATGTCCGACAACCTAACACTTAAGTCTGCCTCTAACTTATTGGCCTGGTTAGACATCAACGCCTCCCTGAGTAGGTCCGTCTCCTCACTCCACTCAAGTATTTCATCAACTACAGACCTATCGAGCAGATCAATCTTATTGAGCACATTCACCTGAGGCATGTTAAACCTAAACTGCGTTGAGAGAGCGAGGAGCATCGATGACACGTAACCACTTGGTGTTTGGGCCTGCGTCGCATCTATTACGAAGACAACAGCCGACCTATCCATACTCAGCCTATTAATTAGTACCGAACCGACACTCCTAAAGGCGAATAGCTCCATCTGCCCCGGCGTGTCTATTAAGACGTAATTCGCACCAATATCCATTATCTGACTCTTAATCTCCTGGGCCCTAACTGCCAACATGTCTATGGCGGCTATTATCGAGCCATTGGGACCAAGCTTATACTTCCTCATCAACTCCCGGGCCGAAACCACATCCCTAATATCAATGTCCGGTATGTAGGGCACGTACTCCACCGCTGGATCCAAATTAACTATGGCAACATCGTACTGATTATTCTCAAGCCACTCAGCGAAGGTACTAACAAGCGTTGTTTTACCTGATCCGGCAGTCCCCACGATAAATACTGTGAACATTCATTACGGGAGTAAAAAACCTCAATAAAAAACTTCCGAATCGCATTAAACACTGATGTACAGCGTGGCCATTAATGCCCTGGCTGCAGCATCGCCAAGTAGCATGTACCTAACACTATCCTTTAAACCCACGTAATTAGCAACCACGGTTACCAATGCACCACTTATTAATGAGCCAATTAACGTACCAACACCATAGAATAGGTTGTACAGGCTAACTGCCGTTCTCCTATCTTCGGAATTATCGTATACGAAGGATATGTAGGCAACGTTCGAAGCAGAGTTCGTGAATCCAGCTACCATGTTTGCCAGGTAAATCACGTAAACATTATTGGCCAGGGCATATGATAATGGGAATGTCACAAGCAAGAGCCTTCCCAGGAACATTACCAACTTCCTATTCTTATCAAACCATCTGCCCACAAACCTCTGTAGTGTTAAGGTTGATATGCCGCTAATCACATTAACAATGGCTAGTTGCTCAACATTCATATTAAGCAGATAGACCTGAGCCAATGGGAAAAGAGGCCATGCGAAGCTCCATACGATAGCGAATAAAGTATTGATAAGGAGGAATTTTGCCAATTTTCTATTATTTTTAAGTATTAATAATGGTTCAGTAACCACCTGATCACTAGGGTCAGTTAATTCAATGCTCCACACATTAATTGCATTGATGAAAATAAGCGATGCCGTGGTCATGAATACATAGTGCATTATTGCATAATTGCTACCGACTATGATGCCCGTAATTAACGTAGCTAATAAGCTACCTATGGAGCCGTAAAACGCAAAGTTAGCCAATACCCAACCCCTACTACCCCTGCTCAATCTTTCCATTATTAATGCCCATGCAAATGAATTCGCACCGCCAACGCCGGCTATCAGGACGTAGATTATTAAGTACATTATGGGATTACCATAGGCTATGAATGCCATTATGAACCATAGAACGGCAAGTAGCAAGGTTGAGAACTTCAGCAATTGCTCAACTCGCTTAACCCTCCTTAGTGGTAATTGAACGATACCGCTAAAGAATGACGTTGCTGACGAAACAATACTAATGCCGACATTGGGCACGCCTATTACGGCGGCTAGGAAACTCATGAAGGGTGATGCAAGTCCATTGGCGAGGTTTTGGATGAGTATGTAATTTTTCAATTTCTTATTACTCATACATCAATTAATCATAAAATTAAACCACTTAAAAACCATACCCAGAATTTGAACATCAGCCCGGGTTCTACCAATCACTTTATCATCCTGGTCTAGCACTCATCACTATAGGTACCCTATAGACACAATGAAATAAGGCTTACCACTACGGGCTCTTAATCATTAGATACGCCAGGTCACCAATAAATAATGCTAACACGAAAAGCGCTATTACAAACACGATGATTGACCTCACTGAGACGTAAAGCGCATATAAGGCAATTACCAACTGAGGTAATGAGTAAAGTACTGCACTCACACGCCCAACATCAAATAACTTCCTACTTGCTCTAACATAAATAATGACTGACTCAAGAAACAGCGCTACCGTGGAAATAAGGTTAATCATAAGAATATTAATTATAGAGTTAAGCGATATTAACGATACAGCTGCAGAAACTATGGGTAGGTCAAGATCAAGGTCATAAACATCAAGTGCCCTTATGAGACCCCTCCTCATTCTATTAAAAAATACCTTACCACCAACGGTTAGACCGAGAACCGTGACATAGGATATATAGACTTTATACCAGGGCTCAATCCACGAAATTAGGGTTAAAGCCACGGCAGCGGCACCAATGAGGTATAACGGCGTTAGGTAATTCAGCCTCTCCTTAATATACGATAACCTATAATCGGCGCTGAATCGAAAGGCGGAGGCATATTCAAGGGTAAACCAAGAAATACCTAGCAAACCAAAGCCGATGCCCAACAACCACAGAAACATCATATAGAAAATAATGAATGAAACAAAAAGCTAACTCTCACATAATGATTTTGTGGTGGACCGGCCGGGATTTGAACCCGGGATCTCCCGCGCGCCAAGCGGGCATCCTTCCAGGCTAGACTACCGGCCCAAGGGAAGCCGAGAACCAAGAAATTTAAGCTTTTAGTTTCGTGGGTCTATTACCGACTCTATGCATTGTGGTGGTACGTAGTCCGTAAGTCTTATCCTATCCGTCGCAATCAATATTTGTTGATCGTTCCTTCTAAGGCAATCTACGTTTATCTTTAATATTACTACGTCATTACCATGCCTAAGAGCCACCTCATAAGCATCCCTCGGGTCCAGTACTAAGTGCACGTACTTCCTGTTCATAGGCTTTATACCCTCACGCATTATTCGTACCAACGCCCTCTTCGTGGTTCCATGATATAGAGTCCTCACTTCACTGTCAACCTCATACCTTATATTAACATCGAGCGACTTATTATGGCCATACCTAGCCCTAATCATCCCATCCCTAATCTCAAACCTACCCTTTGGGTCAAGCGACGCCACCGCCATTATATGCTCCTTAGTCAGCCATGAGTATGCCTTTGGATCCCATTTATCCCTTAATGCATGTACCAACTCATCAATGCTTACCCAACCCTCACTGTCCATTGATAGGTTTACCGCACTCGGATCATGCCTAAGTAGGTAGGTCATTAAATGACTCAGCCTGCTCCTTAATTTACCATCTAGTAATAACCTAGCTTGTACCCCGCAATGTACCGTGTCCTCGGTGTATGAGCCGCAAATCACGCACTTATATATACTTCTCATTCGCAATTTAATCAACGGATCAATACTACTTTAGTCTTTCTTTATCTTGTGTGATTAATTGAAATAATTGATTATTTTCAATTCAAGCGTGAGTGCAGGAGCTAATTTACTTAGGATGATTGAGGATATGCAGAGACTATTTACGAAGATTTATGACTTGGCCATGACGATACAGGGCGGCGTATTTATAATACATATAGCGATGTCCAATGAACCAGGTACTCTGGGCAGGGTTTTGACGACGATAGAGGCGGCCACAGGGCTTAACCTATTACTAGCTTATGCCTATGGCTGGCCAGGCGAGGCTATTGGCTACGCCTTACTTGTTTACCCAGCTGAGGGTGGTGATGAGGTTGGTAAGAAGCTTGTGGAGGCCTCGAAATCAGCTGGAGCAATAATACTGGGTGCATACAAGATAGAAAATAAGATGCTATGATATTTGAATAATTAAAACTATGAGTACCTAACACCACTCGGGTCTAACTTATTTAGGAATTGCAATTCATCCTGCGTTACAGGCTCAAGAATTCTTAATGATTCTCTAACTCTTGGTTTAAACGCCATATTATTAATCACATCATCAACACCAACACCAGGGAATAAACCGGCCAACACTAATTCGCCTAACTCATTATCAAACTCAAACATGGCCTTTGGAGTACATATCGTTAAATGCGGTCCCTGCTTCGTGGGCCCGGGGGCAGTTATGAAGTCAACCCTCTCAACGAGCGTTCTTCTCGAGTGCTCCTTGAGCCACATCACAACCCTACGGGCTCTCCTATATAGGTAAGCCGCGGCTGCACCGCCGGGTAATCTAACCCTGGGTCTCTCGTAATTACCAATGACAGATAAGTTCATGTCGCCCCTACGATCAACCTGGGCCGCCGAAAAGAACATAACATCAAGCTGCCCACGTCTGGCTAAGTCAAAGGCATCTAGACTCGTTACAAAACCCTCACCATCAATAAATGAGTAAGGATCTCCAGATGATGGCGTTATCACTATGTTACGGGGCTCGTATACTTCAGCCACATTAATGAACCATACGTTCAATCCCCAATACCTAGCCAACGCAACCGCTAACACGGCGGGGACTGAGGCAAGGCCCGTATATATGACGTCACCATCCCTCAGCTGCTTCGCCATGCACTTAATGACGTTGTCCATATCAGCCATGGACAAACACCTCAAGCACCTTCTCAATACTCAGCCCAGCCTTAACACTATCAAGATACCTCTTGATAACGTCATAATCAGCCTTATAATAGCCATACATTGACGTCGGCCACGCACCCCTTGGCGCGTGCACAACGGCAGTTACCATGAAGCCTGGTATTGTTAAGCGCTCTGGATGCTCCCTGAAATAATCCTCACTTACTATCTCTTCAGCCGTAATTATGACCTTCTTAGCCGCCTGAATCTTAAGTAAATCCTCGTATTTAGGACCATAAATCTCAACATCACCCCTCTCATCAGCCCTATGAGCATGTACCAGCGCCACGTCAGGCCTTATCGCCTTAACCGCTATCAACTCCTGATCATTAAACGGATCCTTAATGACCTTCCAAATGCCCCTCTTGACATTCAATGGAACTAATTCGCTGTCTAACGTAATGGCTGACGGCATGAAAGAGAGCCCGTAAGCCCCTGCACGAAGTCCAGCCATTACACCCTCACAAACGTCCTCTATGAACTCCACCTCTCCGTTCTCCACCATCCTCCTAAACCCAGGTGCGATGCCAAAGTGTTCAAATGTGACCATCGCAGCCCTAATCCTCTTAACCCTACCCGATATCGTTAGTAAGTCAAAGGCAAGCCCAGGCTCCCTATCTATTAGTGCTAGGTCCCTCTTATTTGACTTAGCTATGGCAATGGCCATTGACATGGGATTACGGTGAAAGGACATGCCCCCAATCGCTATTTCATCGCCATCGTTTACTAAATCTAAGGCCTCCTTAATACTCATTAACTTGTTCCTAGCCATTTGTAATCACGGGTATTAAAGCGCTTAAGTGGAGATATTAAGTTTTATGATATAAACGCCTTAGGCGCAATTAATATCTCATCACCATCATTAAGATTGGTAAGCAAGCCCCTCAACCAATGTATGTCCCTACCATTCACAATCACGATATAATTCTCATTAAGTTCATCACCCTTAAGCAGTATCTTCGGAATTTCTGGATTTACCTCACCAAGCTTCATTATTAAGTCCCTAACCGTATACCCACTCGGTACCTGCAAGGTAATGCTCACTGCATTAGCAAGTTCATGAAGATTCGCTGATAATATTACCCTTACCTTCATGGTCGTCAAGAACAAACGGAGTCGACGAACGCCCTCGCCAGTTCCCTGGCACGGTCTATTGAATTCGTCTCCTCAACACATGCATTCTCCTCATCCTTCATGTATACTACGTACCTACCGCCAACATCGTAAATCATGCTCCTACCAAAACAATTCTCCTCAAGTAACGTCTGATAAGCCTCAATGGGTTCTTTATCTGACAAGGCCTCAACAATGCTCCTCACCTTGTCATTATTACATTCCATTAGGTATGCCGTGCCATTTTTACCCTTTTAAGTATAGCGTTAATACTTAATTAACTTAAGACATGCCAAGCTGACTAAATGAGCAGGGAATACCCAAGGTATCCGTTGGTTGGTGTTGGTGCCATAGTCATTAAGAATGGCGAGATCCTGTTAATAAGAAGGGGTGCCGAGCCCAATAAGGGTAAGTGGTCAATACCCGGTGGTATGGTTGAGCCAGGCGAAGATCCGGATAAGGCTGCATTGAGGGAGTTACGGGAAGAGACCGGTATTATTGGTAGGGTAATTGGTCTCTTCGGTATTTACCAATACATAGAGCGAGATAAGGAGGGCAGGGTTAAGTACCACTTTTTGTTATTAGATTATTTAATAGAACCCATTAGTGGTGAGCCTAGGGCATCGAGTGATGCCATGGAGTTAAGGTTTATTGAATTGAAGGAGGCATTAAACCTAGACCTAACAGATACTGCAAGGCAGTTAATAATGGACTTATTAGATTCAGGACCCAAACCATGTGGTGGTGGTTTAATTAAGTATGTTAATAGAGAATTTCGAAATCATTAAATTCATTCCTGGGCTCCTCATAATTCACCTCAACATCTTCGACTATAGCGCCAGGGGGCCCTTTACCAACAATACTTATTAATTGCTCGATGGCATCATCAGGGCCTTCCGCAACTATTTCTACCGTGAAGCCATCAGGTAAATTCCTGACAAAGCCCTTAACGCCCAGCCTCTTGGCATTTCTCCTTACAAAGGCCCTAAAACCAACTCCCTGGACTACGCCTCTAACAAGTACGTGAACCCTCTTCATACATTATCCAAATAACGTTTTAAACTAGGACTTTAAAGAGTAACTAACGTGTTAATTACCGACGTTAATAAGGTACTTAAGGCGTTACCGGGAATCGTACTTTTCATAAGCCTATTATTTATAACTGGCGTTAATGCTGTACGAGCATTAATCGTGGTTTCACTATTCGTGTTATTCTATGAATTGTTCAGGAAGTATCCATTGAGAAATAACTGGTTCTTAATCCCACTGATTTCAGAAATAATACTCGCATTATCCATGATCTTTATAATGAGTAATACCTATGTCTATGATGTATTAGCGGTGTTTCTAGGGGTTATTGTGTTAGTTTTATCGTTAAGGGTTGCGGATTTAAGGGCGATGATTGTATTAATATCATTATATGTTTTATACCTATTCTATAGGGGTTACGTAAATCCCGCACCTCCAGCACTTTATTTACTAATAAATTCGCTTCTTATATTCGTATCATCCTTCATAATAACGATTAGAGGTTCAATACTGATGTATAGGATTGACTTTCCCGAGGATGTAATTGATAGGGCAATAACGTACCTAGGCGTACTCCTGATAGTACCTGCTGCCGTATTTCTTTTAGTGCTGAATCAACCCTATGCATACATGGCTTTGATGCCATCCATTATATCCGCAGTACCAATGATGAGGAAATTCCCCAGTTATGTCTCAGCGGCGGTATTATTAGTGACGCTGGTTTACGGCATTTACCCAGTGGTTAGGATTTATTGGTTAGGTATTACCGCCTTAACGCTCATCTTCATAATAATGTACCTAAGACCAACCAGGTTAAGGTTTGTTAGGGGGTTGAAACCACCATTATCTTGGCTTGGCGCGTGGTTAGATGGTAAGTACCTAATCGATGATGTAATCGCAACAGGCGGCTTCAGTTACGTGCTTAGGGGTAGGGATGAGTGGGGTAGGGTCTACGCCATTAAGGTCCTTAAGGATAGGGATTCGAGAGGTAATCCTCTCGCTAATGATCCCAGGGTACTCTCATCATTTAAGAAGGAGATGAGTGAGTACCTGTTCATTGAGAGTCCACATATTGTTAGGGTGTTTGAGGTTCACATACCGCCCGATGAGGAGCTCCCGTATAAGTCTCTTGAGGATTACCTGAGTGAGCCGCCTTACGTGGTTATGGAGTTCATGGAGGGTGGATCACTGAGGGACCTAATGAAGGAGAAGGGGCCTCTTGAACTCAGTGAATTCTTAAGGCTGGCTTATTCAATAACACTTGCATTGTCTGAGCTCCATAAGGCAAACATAATACATCTTGACCTTAAGCCCGAGAACATATTATTCAAGGACAGGGAGAGAAGGATTGTGAAGATTGGCGACCTGGGCGCGGCCAAGATAATGGTTGGTGGTAAGTCATACGTATCCCAATTCTCAATAGCCTATGCAGCACCTGAGGTTAGTAAGGGAATCGCCGATGTTAGGTCGGACATTTACTCATTATCATGTATATTCTATGAAATGTTAACAGGGATAAACCCACATATTCATAGATTAAGTAGTGGGCAGGCCTTCGTACCCCTAATAACCAGTTACAGGCCTGATGTACCGCCTGAGATAGCATCATTAATAATGAGGGGCCTTGAGTTAAATCCGTCGTTAAGACCATCAAGTACCAATGAAATTTTAGCCGTACTTAGCAAGTTCATGAATGTAAAAGCCACTTAATGGCTAAGCGTTTTCCTCAGTCATCAGTGATAGTTTAATAACGGTGTAATAACCGAGCCTAACAACGACATCGCCATTAAACCTATACTCACTTACCCTTTTGAACGTTCCACCATCAAGTACGTACGTGCCATTCGTACTATTTAAATCCTTAATTAACAATTCATTCCCAACCATCGTTATCACGGCATGCTTTCTCGAGACCGTTGGGTCAGGTATTATAACCATGTTCTCGGGACTCCTACCAAGCGTTATTTCCCTTATTATTGATAGGTCGAAAATAACCTTAAAGTCCTTCATGAAGTCCTTAGGACTCTCAATAAATGTTAGTTCAAGTTTACTTGGACCTCTCCTTACTGTTTCCGTATTGGGTAACTCCATCCTCCTAGTCTCTTCACTATGCTCCATTATGCACTAACATGAACCTGAAATGGCTTATAAGAGTTACTACCGTCGTTATTTGAAGATCAGGGCTTTGCCTGCGCTCCCTGGGTGCCCTGTGAAGTTGATGGTGCTGGCGTCTGTGTTTGAGAGGGCTTTGATGCTGGCGGTACGGTTATTACCTCTCTACGCGCTGGTGCCTTCGTCAGTGAAACCTTTCTCTTCCTCTCATCCTCAGCCCTAACCTTCAGTATGCCAAGGTAAATGGCACAATTTATGCAGTAGGTCTTGGTTACGTAGTACCTAGGAACAATGGCGCCCTGCTTCTCAAGTTCTCTAGCTAAGTCACCAGGTACTGGTGAGTAGGGCACAGTAACCCTAACAGCCTTAGACCTAGGCACCAACTTACCACAATTGTCGCAATAAACCATTGGTTCCTTGCCCTTATCGCCCTTATGGCGTCCCCTATTCTTCCTCTTCTTCGGCATATCTTGGCTCCATATAATAAGCCACTTAAAAAACATACCCCCTCCATAATTACGTACTAGTATAAGGAAACCTACTCACCTCATAAGGTTTTTAATAATTGATTAATGATTAATTATGAGTTTAATGAAAGAGGCAACATTATATAAGGCATTGCCGGACGGCAGAGTTGAGTGCACGGCATGCGCAAGAAGGTGCAAGCTCTCCGATGGGCAGTACGGATTTTGCGGTGTTAGGTGGAACTTAGGCGGTAAACTCCACCTAATGGTCTATGGCAAGATCTCAGCAATAGCCGTGGACCCAATAGAGAAGAAGCCACTTTATCACTTTAATCCAGGCTCCATGGTTCTCTCATTCTCCACATACGGCTGTAGCTGGGCATGCCAGTATTGCCAGAACTTCGATATAAGCCAGAGAAGGGTTCTCGAGGGATTCGAGGTAACTCCAGAGAAGATTATTGAGTTGGCCGAGACTTATGGGACCCAGGGAATCACGTATACATATAACGAACCATCAATCTTCGCGGAATTTGCATACGACGTTGGAGTCCTAGCCAGGAAGAAAGGACTATTCAATACATTCGTTACTAACGGATACATGACCGATGAGGCGGTTGATTACATATCTAAGTTCCTTGATGCGGCTACCGTAGATTTCAAGGGCAATGCAGAACCTAAGTTCCTGAGGAGATTCTCAATGGTCCCAGACCCAGAGCCCATATTCCAGACCCTCCTTGAGATGAAGAGGAAGGGGATATTCATTGAGGTTACGGACCTCGTTGTCCCCGAAATAGGCGATAACCTGGAGTACGCACGTAAACTGGTCAGGTGGATCGTGGATAACCTAGGCCCTGAGACGCCAATGCATTTCCTGAGATTTCACCCTGATTATAAGGTTGATTACCTACCACCAACGCCCATAGAGACGCTGGAGAGGCACGCCCAGGTGGCTAAGGAGGAGGGACTTAAGTACGTGTATATTGGTAATGTTCCAGGGCATAAACTCGAAAACACCTACTGCCCAAGCTGCGGCAGGGTTGTGATTAGGAGGAGGGGCTTCGACATATTAGAGGTTAACTTAACCGAGGATGGCAGGTGCAAATTCTGCGGTGCTAAAATTAACATTGGCGGTAAGGTGTGGCCAACATGGAGATTAAGTGATAGGTTCGCCTATGTACCGATTGAGTTATTATCCAGGTATGTAAGGATAACGAGGGAGCAGATTGAGGAGCTTAGGAGTAAGATTCACGTTAAGAGGCAGGGATAGGCGTTAAGGCACCTCCTTAACCTTAACATTGGTTATGCAGAGTATCCTACCTGATAGGTTGGCCGTATTTCCATTAATCAGCATTGTTATGCCTGAAATTTCGTCGGAAAGGTTAAGCTGGTTTGCGGGTAATACCATGCTTATGATACCAATGCTGACGTAAATCTTAACCACGTATTCCCTATTATACCTATCAATGAGCGACAATACAAAGAGCGATGAGGAAGTACTAATTTTATGTTCCCTCCAACCTAATAACCAATAATCATTGCCAAACTTAATATTGATACTCCTTAATAATGATGTAAATTCATTATCATCAAAACACCTACCCGTGACCAAATTTAATCTTCTTAAAAGTCTCCTTAAATCCCTGCCAGATCTTTTGGCTAATTCAACGACCATTTTATTCCGTCAATGGGCATAGTTTAAAAGCATGTCCTTAAAGATAACGATAACAAGCAATAGGTTATGGTGCTAATGACTTACTGATCACCGTTAATGATGTGAAAGTGACCTAATTGTCCATGAACAGATTGATAAAAATATATGTCATTTATTTGCAACCCTAATCCTAACCTTAACGCCATTAAGTAATGGCGTACCTGCATATTTACCCTTAACACGGCCTGTGAGGGTATTTATCGGCTTACCATCAAGGTCGATAAGGCTACTCTTATAAATCAACGCTACGCCAGGAGGCACATTACTATCCCTAACAGCCCTAACCCTAACAACACCAAACTCATTCTCTAGAACAACGACACCCTCATAATCATGGGTATAAACCACAGACTCTAGATTACCGTAAACCTCACGGAACTGCGTATTCGTATAAAGCGGATGCGAGGTAAAGACTAAGCGAACCTCATTATCACTCAATTCACTAGGCTCTACGGGATTAGGAAGGGGAAGTGCGTCAGGCTCGTTCGTGGGTAAATACCTCGGCTTTACCTTAACAATTTTCCTCACCCTAAGCTCCTCCAAAGTAACGCCAGCAGGCCTTATGGCCTTATCAACGGCATCCCAGGGATCCTCAAGAAGCAGTGGATGAGAGATCTCGAGCTCCTTAGCTAACTTACGTATTAAGTCAACCTCCGTTATACCCCTAGGAGACTTAATTGGCTCGTTGTAAACCAGGTAGTCATGCCAATAACTATAAATTACGTCATACTTCTCAAGGAATGTTGGCGCTGGAATAACGACATTAGCCAGCTTAGCCGTTTCAGACCAGTACGGATCATGAACGATTAATGCGACCCTGCCCTCACGAACAGCCTCAATCAACTTATCACCACCCGGCAGGGTAACCACAGGGTTCTCATTCCAGGCATATACAATATCCACCTCACCGCGCTCAATGTAATCCCCAAAATCCGCCATGGGTATAACCCTGGATGACTTAGCCATGTGAAGGCCCCTAAGGTAATCAAAGTCTATTCCCCAACCCAGGGAATTCGAGTAGTAATAACCCCTCTCAAGACCGATTAGGGCCGGGATTAGCGAAATCATGCCAATGGCATCACCGCCGTTTAATGAACGACCAAGGGCAAAGCCAATCAGTGTTAATGGTTTATAATCATGGTAAAACTCGGCAAGCCACCTAATGCCATCAACAGGCACGCCACTAACCCTCGATAAGTAATCAAGAGAGAACCTCCCAACGTAACTTGCCAAATCCTCGAAATGCCTAACCTTACCCTCAACGAGGCCCTCCTCGATCAAGACCTTAATTATACCAAGCGCCAGGAACACATCAGTGCCAGGCCTAACTATTACCGCCTTATCCGACTTCCTAACTGTGTCGCTGAACCTAACGTCAATCGCCACCTTGAACTTCTTAATGAACAAGGCCCATATGTGCGGCGCCGACACACTAGCCGGGAACGCCCAGAATACGGCAGCCCTATACTTAACAAAATCCTCGGGCAAAGCGCCCATGCTGGTGCCGTAATGAGCCCTAATGGCTGCATGGCCCTCCGCAGAGCATATGGACCTATCAGACTGTGATGCACCAATTACATTAAACAACCTGTCTGGGAAATACCACGTGAGTAATCCCTGATTTCCGTCATAGTCCGTACGCAGTATCCTTGCTGGATCCCTCTTTATGACCTCCCTGAATAGCTTCGCTACGTATTTAATGGCCTCGTCAATACTAACCTCCTTACCATCTATGTAAGCCGAAGTAACCCTATTCCTCTCATTCCTAATTAAGTCAGCCCTGCCCCTAGCACATGTGAAGCCATTAATCGGGAATATGCTAAGCGGTCTGTAATTCTCATCGAATATGCATGTGTCGTAGCAGTCCCTCGTACATGCAATCACCATGTTAATCAAGTGGTCAATCACGTACTAGTTATAAACTGATTCCCAGTGACAAGTGAGGATTAGCCATGGATAAAACATTTGACGTCGTGGTGATTGGTGCAGGCTCTACAGGGGCGACAACGGCGTATTACCTCGCCCAGGAGGGTTTCAGGGTCTTGGTGGTTGATAAGCGTGGGATCGCCCAGGGAATGACAGCCTACTCCCTAGGCCTTGTTAGGAGTTATTATGCCAATGAGGATGTGGCTCGGATGTCGCATTATAGTCATGGCTTTTTCATGAATTTCGAGAGGGAATTTGGCACTGGTGTATTTACGAAGACGGGCCTCCTGGTTATTGGTAATGATGAGGCTAGCATGAGGAGGACCTTTGACATGCTACGTAGTATTGGTGCTAGGGTTCGATTATTGGGTAGTGATGAAATTCGTGAAATGCTTAACGCTAGCGTTGCGTGGGGTGAGGCCGGCATTTATGAGGAGGATGCCGGCTATGTTGATACTGGCCTATACACGAACACCGTAATGAATAGGGCTAGGGAGTTGGGTGTTGAGTTTGTGATTGATGAGGCTCAGGTCAAGTTTGAGGGTAATGAGGTGGTTGGTGTGAGGCTCATTAATAGTGGCGAGGTTATAAGGGCTAACCACTACGTTATTGCAACCAACGTTTGGACCCAAAAACTATTACCACAGTTGAACCTGCCGATTAAGAACATTATTGAGAGGGTGATTAGGGTCGAAATAGGCAGGTCACTGCCTAACGTATTTGATTACGTGAACAACTTCTACATAAGGCCCGAGGGCTCTAGCTATGGTTTAATGGGCCTACTGTACCCACCCGAGGATGCTTGGCCAGACCCAGACGACTTCAATCCATTGGCCGAGCCGGAGTTTGACTATGCCGTTAATGTGATGGAGAACGCCGCCAAGAGAATGCCGTGGTTTACAAATGCTAAGTACCTGGGTGGCTGGAGGGGTTTATATGACGTTACTCCTGACTGGATGCCCATAATTGATGAGCCAATTAGGGATTTAATAGTCGTTGTTGGTTTGAGCGGTCATGGCTTCAAGTTGGCGCCGGCCTTCGCCTTGATGGTCACGGAATTAATAAAGTATGGAAAAGTAAGAACGTTCAGGGACATATTTAGGCTGAGCAGGTTTAGGGAGGGAAGGTTAATACAGGGGACTGCGCAGGAAAGGGCTGCATTTTAATGAGATCATGGGTATATTCTTTGTCCTCCTGTGTATGTTTCTAGGATCTTTATGTTTCTAAGTTCCTTCTCGTCAATGTTTAGTGGGTCTTTGTCGATTATTATGAAGTCCGCCAGGTAGCCTGGCTCGAGTTTACCGAGTTCATCCTCCTCACGGAGTAGGTACGCGGAACCGTATGTGTAGTGGTGAAGTGCGTCTGCCACGCTTACCTTCTCATTCTCCGTATACCTACAGAGCTCTATACCCTCATGGCAGCCCCTGGTAACTGCCGCGTACACGGTCTCCCATGGATTGAGAGGCTCAACTGGAGCATCCGTGCTGAAGCCGAGCATTACGCCATTATTAATTAACGTCTTGAATGGGTACACGTACCTAGCCCTATCAGCGCCAATCCTACTCACAACCCACCAATCAGTAATTACGAAGTGAGGTTGTACGGCCAATGCGATACCGAGTTCCTTAACCCTCTTGATCAGGTCTTCCCTTAACACGGATGCATGCTCAATCCTATGCCTAAGCACCTGGGCGTTACCCAACCTGTTGTAAATATCGAGTATCGTCTCGACCATTTTATCCCCAATACCGTGAATAGCGAGTTGAAGACCAGACTCAGCACTCCTCCTCGCAATACTCATCAACTCATCAAAGCTGTAATTCGGCCTGCCGGAATTACCTGGGTCATCATTATAAGGCCTTGATAACCAGGCGGTCCTAGCTCCGAGTGAGCCATCGGCAATGACTTTAATACCATTAATCCTCAGGTACTGAGAGCCGAAGCCGGCCCTAATGCCGAGTTGTCTCAGTAGTTCAATGACATCAATACCGTGATCAGATGGGTTTAGGTATGCCCTAACCCTAATTGGCAACCTACCGAGCCCCCTCTCAAGCATTATCAACGATTGTAGGCTTCTTAGGTCTACGGATACGAAGCCCACGGTCGTGACGCCAAGCGATGCTGCATACCTCATGGCATTTATCATGAACTCCCTAAAATCGTCAAGTGTGTACGAATCCTTCACCAACTCCTCAACCCTATCCAAAGCCCGCTCAACAATTACGCCCGTGGCATTACCCACCTCATCCCTAACCACATCCCTATCCGCCGCATTCAAGAGCCCGGTCAGTTCCATGGCCCTCGTGTTAAGCACGGCGGCATGTCCGCAGACTCTGACCAGCATGACGGGTCTATCGTTAACCACGTCATCAATGTCAAACTTACTCGGCCAACGCCTCTCCCTAAACAACTCCTGGTCCCAACCCCTACCTATTATCCACTCAGTCTTGACATTCTTCACGTACTCCCTAAGCCTACTCTTCAACTCCTCAATACTACCAACACCCCTTAAATCCAGTGTCGCTAGGTTGATGCCTATCGAGTCCAGGTGCGCATGGGCATCTATGAATCCCGGCATCACAACACGGCCCTTTAGGTCCACCTCCTCGAGCCCTAGGGCATCCGCAATCTTTAATGCCCTCGACTCACCACCAACATAAACAACCCTATCACCAACGACAACCATAGCCTCAGCCCTAACCAGGGGCTTAAATGACGAATAAACCAAACCATCAAACAAAACAAAACCGCTAACCATTACTTAGGGTTATCAAAGCGCCTATGTAAGTATTACTGACGAAGATCAATGGGCACCTTAACAATCGAAGCTATCCTAGACACTGTGGTTATGTTCGCCCTAGCCCTGATTATTTCGTTACCACATACGAAATTAACCATGTAATATCTACCATGTCTGACCATGATGACCTTATCAATCCTCAATTCTCTATGGTATAATTCTGAAAATGAGAGAATGATTACGATTACTATTATACCAATGATGAGGTTATAGATCATTAGAAGGAGGGATAGAACAATTAATAATACCGTGGTTGAGACACACAACTTAACCAGTATACTGTATCCATAAACCGTGATGCAACGTCTATACACATCACTTAAAGAAGCACTACTCATTAAGAATTAATGAATGCTGTAAATTTAAGAACCACGTAAGTCCAGAACCTCATTAGCCAAGGTATGTAGGTGGGCATCCCTGAGCCAATTGTCCACCGGCCCAGGTCTCATTAAGCTCAACACCAGGCGTGGGTACAGCATAGGTCTGGCCATTATAATTCACGTAACTAATGCCAGGAACTACGTTATAGTAAATATACTGACCAGGTGATAGTTGAACCTCGACAGCATAATAAAGCTGGTAACTAGTTTTATACGTCTGTAAATTCGTCAATTGCCCCATGTCTGAGAGTACGTTAATGACCCATTGAGCCCACGTTGGTAAACCGCCAGTTTCCACAATGGTCTCAACAATCACGCCACCCTCAAGTGCGGAGACTAAGGCAGACATTACTTGTAACAATGGTACATTGAATACATTAGCCACATATTCAGCGATTAAATATGGAAGAGCGGTTTCACTAGTCCCATTTGGGAAGTAGAAATATGGGACTCCGCCATTATTAACACTGCACCCTACATATTTAGGTGTTGGTAGGCTCAAGCCGTAGTAATTAAGGAATCTGAATATTGCCGTTACCGGTCCATTACCTGTATCTATGCCGTTTATGAGTCTGCTCTGAACATTAAGTCCCACGACATAATAGTAGTACTGGTTTGTGGGCGTGCATGTACCGAAGTAAGGATTACATGTCCAGTATTGGTATTGGGCCATACCATAAGCACCAGGCACGCCCAGATAATAAATACCAGGCCCTGTGAAGGTCGTACCGAAAGTACCTAACCATTGTAGGTATGGTGAACCGATGTCAAAGGACTGTGGTGTAAATGTTATACCGGCTACATATGCTATTACCTGCCCATTACTTGATTTTAACTCCTCGCCATATAATGAGAATGGCTGATTATTAGATGAGGACTGTATATAGATCTCTCCATACAGTTGTGCATTACTTTGGCTTAATTCATTGAATACATTTTGGCTCCATGAGACCCATAGCAGTGGTATTGTCCCGTTATAGCCGGTGCAGTTAGCTAGAGCTAGGTACCCATACGCCGTTGGTATAGTACCAGGCGCGTAGACTGGCGCCTCCGGTGATTGGCTCATACAGTCGTATAATTGGCCTGGTTGATCCGTATTATTGGAAAGCTCGAGTAACGGCTTCGCGACTGCAGGGCCTGCCGGCTTTAATTGGCTTATTGGTATGTCTGGTGGCGCGGTTGTGTTTATTTTGGCGTTAATAATTATTACGTAAGACTCATTGCCAATGTATAGTGGTGCTGGTGCATATGGTATCGTGAATGATTTGATGTAGACCCCACGTGGCGTTTGGTAGGTTATGAATACGAGGAGTGCCGTGTATAGGCCCGGCTGTATTGAGTGCCAGGTACTCCTTAGCATCCAGGAGACCCATCTATCCACGGCGTAGGCTATGCTGGGCGTGTCCATGGGTATCACCACCCTTGAGCCGGCATAAACCCTAACGGGTACTATGTGGTATGGCGTTAAGGCGAATACCGTAACTGAGGCGTTACTCAGTGGTTTGCCATTTATTGACTCGATGTTTATCACAATCCTCGAATAGTTAATGCCGTTAGCAGTCACCTTATAGACCAGGTACTCCTCACTCACGCCCTTAATTGGTGAGTAGGTCCAGTACCTGTAAAGTGTTGGTTGTTGGCCTGTGGTGGCTAGTACCATGATAATTAATGAAATCGTCAAGGCGAGCATTAAGGCGGTTAATACCCGCGCCCTGACCATACCCATCATATTTACAGAAATTAACGGGCTTTTTTTTACTTCGCCTATTCATAAAGAGTGAGTCGAACCGCTTTGTAAGCCTTCTCACCAGCTTAGCCTTTCACTCTTATTGATATATTGCCTCGCTCCTCAAAGCACCCTTAACAAGGCTCACTCTCTTCCTTATGCCCTTTGGAATTCGCCGTGTTTAATGCGTTGAGCAATAATTCCATCATATTAACACCTTACTTATCAATTTCTTAACTAACTCATCAATATTAGCCATGCATTGGTAAGTAAAAACCCACAGCATTAAATATAACCTTTAACTCTCAACCCTACTAAGGGATCATCGAGATTCTTATTGAGAAATTTAATACATCTGAGTGTCAGGAAGTCGTAAGGCGTTAGTACACGTACCTACTGAGCACAGTTAGTAAGACCCTGCAAGGTAACTTGATCATTGCGATTTGTTGATTACACACCTAGGGCTTCGCGGAAAGAAGTATTTGATTAATTAAGAACGTGAAGGTTAGTATTGCTTAAGCTAGGGTATTGGTTAGGGAGATCGGTAATGCGTTGCAATGATTTTGTGGTGGACCGGCCGGGATTTGAACCCGGGATCTCCCGCGTTCTTGGGAGCTCCGTGCAAGGCGGGCATCCTTCCAGGCTAGACTACCGGCCCAAGGGAAGCCGAGAACCAAGAAATTTAAGCTTTTGCCTGTGTTTTGCCTAGTTCTTTTTCGTAGACTATGAACTTGCCGTAGTAGTTCTCGAAATCGCCGTTTTCCGTGGCCAGTACCTCGGTTTTGGCGGGTATCGTTGGTGGCCCTACGGAGAATTCACCAAGACCTATACCCCTGCCGATGTATACTTCATTTATCATGGTCATTACAAAGTCCTCGGTGGCCCTCGTACATAACCAATGCTTTCTTGTCGTACAGTAAAGTCCGTTTGTTTTCCTCAATGCATTCCTGACCACCTCCCGCATTGCCTCCCCGCGGATTATATCCACCGAACTCGGCTTTGCCACGCCTGTGAATAAAGTTAGCACTTCGTGAAACCCGAGGGACCTTGCTAGGCGGTGGCTTGGTTCGTTCCAATCGGCGATCATTAACATTGCGTATTTAATACCGTTTTTGACCGCTTCATTGAGTACGTACTCCGTTAATGCTTTACCAATGCCCATCCGTCTATAGTTGGGGTGAACCCGTAATCCCTCTAGCCATGCCGTACTTGTCTCCCTAATTAATACCATATTCAACACACCGACCACGTGGTTCTCAATAACCGCCACGTAAGCCGTACCCTCATTAATCCATTCATTAATGGCGTTAGGCACGTAGTCACCCCACGAGAACGTATTTCTCGTGAATTCAATTATTTGCCCAGCATCGCTGGGTAGTGCCTTCCGTATCGTTAATTCAGTCATTATGGTCACTGGTTTTATACCTCGATAGTTTTTACCTTTTCCCTATTACCCTGCAATAAAGCACTTAAACACGTGTATGGGTTATCTTCCGTGGGTTCGTTAACTTTGAGCTTCAGTAATGGTACTCTGATTGTGGAGGGTCCTGCCACGGTTACTGTGGTGAATGGGCAATGTGAGGTGCTGGGTTGTCCCGTGAGTGGTTCCCTAAGTGTTGAGAGGTTTAGGGCGTTGCCCATATTTGCCAGTGGTTCATGCACGTTATCCATTAGTGGGGGTTCCGTCAGATATGTTGATGGTAGTACAATACCGAGTGACTGGGATAACCTTAACCTCGAGGGTATTGCCCTAGTCGTTGGTGATATTGATTCTGGTAAGACCACGTTAACCACGTACTTACTTAATAGGCATGTGACCAAGGGATTAAGTACATGTATCGTGGATGCCGATGTCGGTCAATCATCAATAGGGCCTCCTGGTGTCATTGGGCTTTCCTGCGTTGGATTACCAACACCGACCATGGAGGATTTGCATATGATGAGCGGTGTTTTCGTTGGTTGTAATAGTCCATCACAATGTGTTGGTAGGTTTATCAGTGGGGTTAGCGCCATGGTTAGGGAGGCCTTTAGTAGGACGCCAGGTCTCGTGCTAATTGACATGCCTGGCTGGGTTGTGGATGGTGGTATTGAGTTGATAAGGAATGTCGTTGATACGGTCGGCGCAGACTACGTGGTATCCATAGGCATTAATCTACGCCTAAGGTCGGGTGTTAAGGTAATTAACGTCTCTAAGCCGAAGTATGTAAGGCCCAGGAACCCCGATGAGAGGAGGTTTCTGAGGAATCAGGCCTTACGTAGGTACTTAGGTGGTGAATTAATTAACGTAAGCATTGAGCTGAATAAAATCATTGGTAACTCGGTGATTGAGTGCATAGTCAATAATTGTGGTCATTACGTAGTTGATAATGTGACCGAGGTCACTAGGCATGGTGGTGTGGTTAAGGTGCCGTCCAGGCTCCTCAATAATATGTTCATTGGCTTAATACGTAGAGGCTTCCTGGCGGGTTTCGGTGTGATTAAAGAGTTTAACCTTAAGGAGGGTGTTGCAAATGCCGTCGTAACGACGGACTACTTTGATGATGCTGTTATGGGTAAATTACGCGTCGACCCCGAGAGGCTGGAGGAGATCGAACCATTCCCACTACTTTAATAACCTGAGACGAAGATCACCGTCACGATATTCAGGTTACTGCCGGTCCATCCAGTGCGTATTATGGTGTTTGTTTTTTCGAATATAATAGCCGTGTTATTATTACGTAATTCGCCTATGGGATCAATACCCAACTTCATGGCCTCCTCAATTAGGTGACCATCAGCAACACAGCCTGCCGCATCTATATTACCATCAATACCGTCGGTGGCTATGGAAATCATGGAAACACCATCAACACCCCTAACCGATAAGGCAAAGCCCGTGCACATTTCCGTGGTCCTACCACCCCTGCCATTACCAACCACCGTCACTGTCGGCTCACCACCTGATAGTATCAATCCCCTCCTTATTGGGACTCCCCTAAACCTGGCCTCCAGGGCTATACTCGCTAGGTACCTACCGACTTCCCTGGCCTCCCCATCCATTCGCGACGTGAGTATTAATGATTCCATACCAAGTGATTTAGCGTAATTTGCCAAGTCCGTGAGTACATCCATGTTGCTTGCGATCACGTAATTCCACGTGTTAGTTAATTCCTTAGGGGTCTCCTCAATAACGCCTTTTAAGCCCTGTTCAAGGGTGTCCCTAACCGTACCTGGTACCTTATCCCAAAGACCCCTATTCCTTAGTATGGCTATGGCATCCCTATATGTGGTTGGGTCAGGGACTGTTGGTCCGCTGGCAACCGTTGCTGGGTCATCACCAGGTACGTCACTGGCTATTAGGGTTATTACCTTACCACCTCTCTTAACTACCTCTCTGGCAAGTCTGCCGCCCTTCGTCATTGATAGGTGCTTCCTCACGGTATTAATCTCGTGAATAGTGGCTCCGCTTCTTAGGAGTAAGTTGTTGACCTCCCTAATGTCCTCAAGGCTCAGGCCTCTAATGGGTACCTCAACGAGAGCAGAACCACCACCGCTAATCAGGAATAGTACGTAATCGCCACTCCTAACATTACTAATTAGGTCGAGTATTTTCAAACCGGCATTAATACTTGCCTCAGTTGGCAGTGGGTGTGTTGATTCGAGAATCCTTATTTTTCGTAGATTACCTGGCGTTCCCCTGGGGACCACGGCGATACCGTCAATTATTTTATCGTAGGCCGCATCCTCAATGGCCTTAGCCATCCCTATTGAGCCCTTGCCAATGGCTATGACGTAGAAGTTATTAATTTCGTGCCCCATGATCCTTACCTTACCATTATCGACACTAATAGCTCTTGAGGTTCTGAGGTATAAGTCCGAGGACTTAAGAATAAGACCTAGTATATCGCTTAGTAAGTCACCGCCGAATACGGGAAATACCACGTTAATTATTAGTGGCAATTGATTTTTTAAGGCTTGGGTTGATACCAGACCGTATGATCGACACTGATGGGTTAAGGGCAAGGTTGAGGGAGCTTGAGGAGGTTAAGGATGAGGTTATTGAGACTGGGGTTAAGGTGAATAGGCTTTCTAAGTCCGTGATATACTCACTAATTAGGGATGATGTTGAGACAGCGCGCAGGTACATAAGGGAGATGCAAGATCTCGTTAATAAACTAAGGGAGTTAATTGCTAAGTACCCAATGTATTATAATAATGCCGTCATTAGTCTCCAGGAGTACGTTGAGGCTATGACCATGTGGTTCTTCATGACCGAAAATAGGATACCGAGCCCAAGCGAGCTAGGTGTCGATGCCGAGCCCTACATAAACGGCATTGCCGACTTCACGGGCGAGCTTAGTAGGAAGGCGACTGAGGAGATGATTAAGAACAACCTAGACTTCGCGTTAAGGGCTAAGAAGGTGATGGAGGAGCTTTACCTGGATTTACTCAGTCTAGAGCCCAGGGATTACGAGATGAGGAAGAAGGTTGATTACGTGTCATCAAATATTAACTGGTTGAATGAAAAGATATTCTACAAGACATTAAATATTAAGGTAGTTCAGGAACCATCATCGAAGAACTCTGACGTAAATAACTCGTTGGAGTAAAGCTTAAAAATTTTCTAAATTTCTCGATCTCGTGACCTCCCTTCACCGGAAATATAGGAAATGAACAAAGTTCCACAGTAAATACAGGTGTGAAGCTAAGAAAGGCCTTAACGTTTTGGGATCTGCTCTTCCTATCAATATCAGGAATGGTTGGTAGTGGGTGGTTATTCGCAGCCTTAGCGGGCGCCGCCTATGCTGGCCCAGCATCATTAATATCCTGGCTTTTAGCTGGGGTATTCTTCACATTCATAGGCCTATCATACGCTGAATTAGGCTCAATACTCCCATTTAGTGGTTCACTTGTTCGTATTGACCACTACGTACACGGCTCAATCTCTAATTACCTACTCGGTTGGGCGTACTTAATTGGTTCAGCCACCACAATATCCATGGAGGCTGAGGCAATAATAATGTACACAAATAAGTATTTACCGCTCTTTAGTACCGAGTCTGGCTACTTGACGCCACTTGGTATTTTAACGGCGGCAGCATTAATAGGTATTTTCACGGTCATACAAGTAATTGGCGTTAACATATTTGGTAAGATTAATACGGCAATAACCATTTGGAAGTTCATAATACCCACAGCCACAGTAATACTCCTAATAACCCTATACCTACACCCGGGTAATTTCACGGCATATGGAGGGTTCGCACCACTGGGTTGGACCGCCGTCTTTACGGCATTAATCCCCAGCGGCATTATCTGGGCCTATGAGGGATTTAGACAGGCCCTTGAGTACGCTGGTGAAGCCAGGAATCCAAGGCGTGACGTACCGATGGCCCTAGTTCTATCGATAATACTCGTGGCAATACTATACATGGCATTGGAGATCGCATTTATAGGAGGGATCGACTGGAGCAAGATATACCTGCCTAATAGTAAGGGTCAGTACGTAATCCCAATAAAGCCCGGTGACTGGAGCGACCTATTAAACTCTAATTGGGCAGGCTCACCATTCTACTCAGAGCTGTACGTGAGTGGTATCGTAGTTCTTGTACTGTGGGCCACGATATTGCTGATCGATGCGTGGGTCTCACCCGCGGGTACCATGGGTGTATACATTGGCACAACGGCAAGGAGTCTCTATGGACTTTCAAGGCAGGGTTACTACCCAAGCATTTTCGGTAATTTACATGAAAAATTCCAGACCCCGTGGTTCTCATTCATAGTTACTTACTTAATAGCCGTACTATTCCTACTGCCATTCCCAACCTGGTACCAAATAGTCAGCATATCAACAACAGCGACAATAATTAACTACCTGGCTGGCGGCCCAGCATTAATCATATTAAGGAGGACTGCGCCGAATATTAATAGGCCGTATAAGGTCCCAATGCCATTACTGGTTGGGTTACTGAGCTTTATAATATCCTCAATGCTCGTTTACTGGACAGGTTGGCCTTACCTGGGCTATATATTCGTAATAACGGCCTTCGGCTTACCATTACTAATCCTAGGCTATAGAAAGGTCATTGGCATGGGCTATGGCGAAGCCGTGGCTTTCTCGGCGATTTTCTGGATCGCGTTAATAATGGTGATTTATTACGGATTCGTAATTAACGCACTACCGTTTTATGAGTATTGGACTGCATTCGCATTAATATTAATTGGAGGTATTACGTATCTGTACTATAGGTCGAGGGATGGTTACGTTAGTAGAGAGATTAAGGCGAGTACCTGGTTCATCAGCTACATGATCGTGTTTGGCGCCTTATCATACATAGGCTCACTGGGCATGGGCTACATACAATACCCGTGGGACTACCTAATTGCGTTGGCTATGTCAATAGTATTCTTCATAATAGCAGTGAGACAGGGATTTGAGACTAAGGAGATAAGGCAGGTTAAGGAGGGTAACCTACCCATTGAGTAACCATCTGACCTCCTCCCCGCCCTGAAGGGCGAGGGTTCTTGGTGTTGCTAGTGCGGGGAGGTTTGGGCTACATTCCCGTTTGGGTTCAGCCCCAGGCCTGGTCTTCGGCCCGTTACCCCTATCCCCGCGTGGGGACTCGGGGTTATGGCTTTAGTTAGAATATTGTATGCACCTACGATGTAACAACGAAACACTTAGGGTTTAAATCAAAATAGTGAATACCTTATGTTGAATCCTTATGTGTGAGGATGAGGTGTTAAAGGACTTAATACCTAGTGAGGCGTTGCTCATGTTTAAGAGACTCATAGGGAAGGACATTGGTGTTGCCTGTGACTTCTTAATGAGACATTATAGGGATGAGTATTGGCCTAGAAGAGCTGGCGTAATGCCTCCGTTAAGGAGGGTAAGGAGTAACAACGTGGTTAAGTTGCCAAGTCCCAAGGGCGTAACTATGACCGTGAGCAACGCGATTATAGCAAGGAGAAGCGCGGGGGACTTCATTGATGAGCCGATAAGTATTGATGACTTGGCAACGATGTTATTTCTAGGACTGGGTATTACGGGCTGGACCCAGGCCTATGGGTTTGATAAATACCCACTTCGTGCATATCCATCCGCAGGTGCTTTACAGCCTATTGAGGCTTACCCGGTGGTTCATAACGTGATGGGGCTGAGGGAGGGACTTTACCACTATGACCCGTTCAACCACGCATTGGAAATCCTTAGGTTGGGTAGGTTTAATTCATTAATGGCTAACTTAGCCCTTGGGCAGGACCACGTCAGTAGGGCGTCAGTGGTCATCGTACTCACGGCATTTTACTCACGAACCCGGTGGAAGTACTGGAAGAGGGCTTTGAGGTATGTCCTCCTGGATGCAGGTGCAGTCATGGAGAACATATATGTCGTGGCTACTGGGTTGGGGCTTGGTGTTAGGGCTGTGGGTGCTTTTTATGACGAGGAGTTGTGTAGGTTCCTTGGTATTGACTGTGTTGAGGAGTTTCCCGTACTCTTAATGCTTATTGGTAAGGAGACACGTGGTTTTTAATTGGGAGTGAATTATTGAATGCTTATATCGAACCTATTATACTCCTTATCTTCTCAATCTTCCTCTCCAACTCACCGCATTTCTCATCAATGATCCTACTCACCTCATCCTCGGTGTATAATCTTTCAATCTTTAAATCAGAGAAATTAAGCTTATTTGCTTTTTGATCGTATGAAACCACGACACTTATCCTCACAAGGGCCAACTTATCAATGTTCCTCTTAATCATCTCGTCATACACGGTCTTATTCAACTCCGCTATATCCCTAAGTATAACGTCCTCGGGGACCATCTTTGAAAAAGCCGCGAATGCGGCACGCCTTAGCTTATCTGCGAACCTAGCCGCTATTATGATGCCCGTCCTTAACTCGACGGTTAATGGTCCATGGAATGTGAATCCGCTGTATAGTTTTTCATATTCCGCTGCTCGTTCCTTATCTCGTTCTACATCCTCACTTGGTTTCCAAGACATATTACACTCTTTAATTGGGCTTCATTTAAAACTTATTTTCCAATGCCGGGTTAAACACTTAAGTAGGGGGTGCACTCTATTATTTTGATCTGAATTGGGTGGATTACGTAGGGTTGTGCTTGATGTTGATATACCAAGTAGTGTCTCTACTGTGGAACTCGCGGATAGGCTTGGCAGGGTTAGCGGTGTTAAGGCTGTTAATGTCACCGTGACCGACACGGACGTTGAGGTTCTAGGTCTGGTCATTGTTATTGAGGGTGATAACATAAACTATGATGACGTGAAGAGGGTTATCGAGGACTTGGGTGGTGCGATTAGGAGTATTGACCAGGTAATTGTTGGCGAGTACATACTTGAGCTTAATCCTCAGTTGCTTAAGGAGAGGTGAGTATGGTAAGTATTAACGGTAGGTACTTAGTGCTTGGCTTCCTAGATAGCGTTTTGACCACGCTCGTATTAGGTGAGACCATGCGAAGTACTGTTAAATTAGTGATTATAGTTACGACAATAAACCTAATAACGGCGTTCATGGCCGAGTATATCGAGGAGAGAAGCTCATTAAGCCATATCGAGAGAGCGTTATTGATGAGGAGAGGTTCGCTATTAAGGACGAGCTTACATAGGAGGGCCATATACGATGCATTAATTAAGGGCTTGGTATTTGGCGCCGTGTCGCTGTTGGGTGCTTCGGTTACGAATTATACGATGTACTTGGTTAGGGTGTTTTGGATACCCGTGATTCCAGTGGTAATTCTCGGAATCTTTGGCACATTGATGAGCAGGTACTTTAGGGGTAATGCCGTGTTATGGCTCATATTATATGTAATACTTGGCATTATAATGTCATTTATAGGAACCATTGTTTAATAATCATTAATTCATGATGATAAATTGACAGGTTTGCCCTCCTTTAATATCTTATTTCCAAGCTCCGGACTTACCTTGACCAATTGATCCTTAACCCTATCCAGGAAGGCCTTATCCTCCTCCTTATTCCTGAGTTCATCGGGTAGCAATATCGGTATCTCATCCTTAATTGGATACCAACGACCACATTTAGGGCAGTATAATATGCCATCAACAACCTCCTTCTTAATGCATTCATCGCACGGTAATTCCTGTGGATTCGGGTAATTCTTTATGAAGACATTCTTAAGGGCACAGTATTCTTCACAGAATGGCCTTTTGTTCCATTCATACTTTCGTTCAGGATACTCCCTCTCTTTAAGCACTATTAATGTCAGTGGGAATGTTTTGTCGTACGGACATGCCAATACATCCATTAATCTGTACTTCACGAGAAAGCCCTGCTAATACCCTCTTAATTACTTTTACCTTTAATGGATTTGAACACCTTAGTACTTCCTCTCCTCAGGCTTCCATCTCGTTATGCGGACAGGTACGTAACTAAGCCTCGGCCCATCAGGCGTGTAGAAGTATAGTGTATGCTTCAACCAATTAACATCATCCCTCTTTGGATAATCAAGCCTATAATGGGCGCCCCTCGACTCGGTCCTTGTTAATGCACCAACAATTATTAATTCCGCCTGTTCAAGCAGGAAGTCCAGCTCAAGCACATCCTTAAGGTTTGTATTGTAGTACCTACCCTTATCCTCAATCCTAACATTCAGGAACCTCTCCCTCAACCTCTTTATTGTTGAATAAGCCTCCTCAAGCCCATTCTTGTCCCTAAACACATAGACGTAGGTGTCCATTGTCCTATTCATCTCCTCTCTAATGGAGTACGGATTTTCAGCGCCAACCTCCTTATGGAGTAACTTATCAAAGATCCTGCTTTCCTCATTGGCCGCCTTAGTTGCTATATCACCTGTATACTCAAGCATTGAGTCTGGAGCTGACATCGCGTATTTAGCGGCAGCAGCACCGGTCAACCTACCCCACACGAGACATTCACTTAATGAGTTGCTACCTAGCCTATTGGCTCCGTGAACACTAACGTTAGCTGCTTCACCGGCGGCCCATAAATTCGGCACTCTGGTTTTGTCCTCATCAAGCATTACTTGGCCGTATAAATCAACGTGTATGCCACCCATCATGTAATGCATTGCTGGCCTAACGGGTATTGGCTCATCAACTGGGTCAATACCTAAAGTCTTAATCGCTATTTCCCTAATCATCGGTAATCTCTTATTTATCCTCTCCTCACCAAGATGCCTCAGGTCTAATAATACGTAGCAGAGACCAGACTCCTCGTCCACGAAGCCTCTGCCCTCCATGCACTCCGTAATTATCGACCTACTGACTATGTCCCTGGGAGCCAGCTCCATTCTACTCGGCGCGTATCTCTTCATGAACCTCTCACCCTCCTTATTAATTAAGTAACCACCCTCACCCCTTGCACCCTCTGTTATTAAAATGCCATTGGGAACCAAGGCTGTTGGGTGGAATTGTGGAAACTCCATGTCCTTAAGTGGTATTCCAGCCCTATATGCCAATGAGTAACCATCACCCGTTGATGACCAGGCCATTGTCGTGAACTTGTAAACCCTGCCATTACCACCAGTCGCAATTATACCCGCTTTGGCAAGTATTACCTTAAACTCACCAGTCCTTAGGTCAATTGCGGTAACTCCCTTGAATACCCCGTGGTCCATCAACAACGATGTGACGAAGTGCTCATGAAGGAATTCAACATTATCAAACCTAAGTACATTATCGTATAACGTACTCATTAAGAAGAAGCCACTCTTATCCTGAGCGAATGTCGTCCTAGGAATAGACATGCCACCAAATGGCCTTTGAAGTATCCTGCCCTTTTCATCTCTGGACCAGGGAACGCCTAGGTGATCCATAAATATTATTTCCTTAGGGGCTTCACGCACCAGTAATTCAACGGCATCCTGATCCGCGAGAAAGTCGCTGCCTTTAACGGTATCGTACGCATGTAGATCAAGGCTATCACCAGTCTCCTTTGGGTATAAAACTGCGCTTGCACCACCCTCAGCACTGACGGAGTGGCTCCTCATTGCATGAACCTTTGATAGGACTGCAATCCTAATTTTACCCTGGGAAACCCTGGCTGCCTCAAAGGTGGCTCTTAAACCGGCTAAGCCGGAACCAATAATTATCAAATCGTACTTAAGTACTTCAGTCATATCTTACTTCGTTTTACATAGGTGGTTTATATTTTCTTCCCTTATCGAAACATCAGGGCTGGGATAAGCATTATTAATACCTTCCTTAGTATGGCTTATTTGAATGGCATTTTTGAATGAGGAGGAGTTGGAGAGTAAGATTAAGGAATTGAGTAGTGAAATTCTTAGGATTAGGAATGAAATTGAGAGTAGGGAGAAGGAGCGGGAGGGCCTTCGTAATGAGTTGAATAAGGTTAGGGAAGAGATAAGTTCAGTGATAAATCAACTCAATAGTAAGAGGGCTGAGTTGAAGGGTGTTAAGGATGAAATCGCTAAGCTGAGGAAGAGTAGGGATGACATAGTGAGTACGTTAAAGCAACTTAAGGATAAAAGACTTGAACTGCTTAAGAGGATTAAGGAATTGATAGATAGGGTAAGGAAGTATAGGGAATTGCTGAAAATGGTTAATGACTTAATTGGTGGTAAACCCGTTGATAAGGATAAGTTAAAGGAGTTAATAGATAAGCTTGAGTTTGAGCATGAGATATCGCCCACGGATCCTGAGAAGGAGTGGGAATTCTTTAGGACAATACAGCAGTTGGAGAAGGAGTTGAACGCGGCCGAAGTACTTTCGAGAATTAAGGAATACATAAGTCGTGACTCTCAGGAAATTGAGAAAATGCGTAAGGAAAGGATGGAGTTAGGGCAGCAAATGAGGGATCTTTATAATAATGTCCTTGCTAATATCAAGTCTCAAATACAGGAATTGAAGAAGAAGAGGGAATCCATTGTTAATGAAATCATTCAATTAAAGAGTAAGAGGGACTCGCTTAAGGCTCGTCGGGATGAGTTAAAGAAGGCTATATTGAGTAAGTCGGCTGAGATTAAGGATTTAAGGACTCGCTTAAGGGAATTGAATGAGGAATTAAACAAGTACCAACTATTACTGGCGGCTGCACGCAAGTCGAAAAGCCTCGCCATAAAGAAGCAGGAGGAGGCAAGGATCAAGGAAGAGTTAAGGAGAAGGGCTGAGGAAGGCCTTCAGAAGTTGATGAAGGGTGAAAGAGTATCACTGAATGATTTATTAGGTCTGGAGTATGATGAAGAAAATGAGAAGTGAGCCATGTCTAAGCTCGTAAGAAGACTAATAGTGCTCTATGTCGATAGGGATAATGACGTAGGCGAAAGGCTTGGTGTTCCTACACCAATAATTGGCAGGAATAATGTGCTTAAGGTGGCTACGGAATACATACTTAGGTACCCAGATGACTCTGATGCAAACGCCATGTTCGGCGCAATACAGCTTTATGATACTTTGATCTCCACGTTTGGCTCTGAGAACGTCGAGATAGCCGTGATTACAGGGACAAGTTCGGAGGATGTTACTGCTGACATGAAGATACTTAGTGAGGTTGATAAGGTACTTCAGGTATTTGATGCAGATGGATTCGTAGTGGTTTCTGATGGACCTTCTGATGAGGTTGTTGTCCCGCTTATTCAATCAAGGAGACCCGTGGTTTCCGTAAGAAGAATCGTAGTTAAGCAAACGAGGGGCTTTGAAGAATTTGCAGTGCTTGCCAGGTACTACATTGGTAAATTATTTAGTGAACCTAGATATAGAAGGTACGCACTTGGTGTACCTGGAGCCTTATTACTCATTTATGGAGCATTTTATAGCGTGTGGCCGTATATACCAGCCATGATTAGGACTATGATTGTGGCAAGCATTACGATACTGCTGGGTGTTGTATTCATACTTTATGGCTTTAATCTTCATGAGAATATGCTTCGATTTCTTAGGATGTATGAGGCCACGTTCTTTATATCGGCTCTCTCGATATTTTTCGTAATAATATACTCACTATCTACCTACTATATGCTACATCAGACTATACCACTCTGGGGCGCGTTGAACGTGTTTGACTTAGTCGGACTTGTGGTCGGTGCAATACTCACGGTTAATGCAATTGAGGTTTACACAAAATTTAGGATTAGACCCTTTGGCAGGGTTGCCGCTGATGTGCTTTTAACGGTATTTCTATTACTAGTGGCAAGTGACTTAGCCGGTTATATGTTTGGTAAGGTGAGTACGTATACCCTACTATTTAATTTAATGATTTATACTGTGATAGGGTTAATAACGTTGATTGCGCTAGGAATTTTGAGAAATAGGTATGGTAAGATTAAGGGTGGAGGTAAGTCAGGATCTAAAGGCCTTGGCGTACGGTGAACTCGAGGCATTAAGCGAATTATCTGGCGGTTCCCTAGATCTTATTGAGGATTCCAGGGAATTAGTGGTTGATTATAGAGGCAACCTTGAGTCGCTGAGGAAGAGGATATGTAGAGCCGCGTTGATTAAACGTGCCTGGATTGATGATGGAGTCAATAAGGAGCTTTTTGTGGAACTTAATAGGTCAAGATATAGGGTTTTAAGGAGAGGCAGATGGAGTGATGCCGTTATTATCGATTTACGTATTGCGAGACTCCTCGTTAATTTAGCGAGAACTGAGGAGGGTGAGGTCTTCCTTGACCCATTCGTTGGCTCTGGAATAATTGCCCAGGAGGCTATGCTGATTGGTGCCCGTGTAATTGGGATGGATATTAACCCGAAATACCTGGGTTTATTAAACAATATGTACGTAGACGCCATAAATTCAGACTCCCTATTAAGTCCCATTAGAAACGAATCAATTCATTCAATTGCAACAGACCCACCATACAATAGGTTATCAATAAGTGACTTAGACCTTGATTCGCTGTACAGGGGCTTCGCTGAGGAGGCCTTTAGAGTTTTGAGGAGTGGCGGTTATGTGGCTTTTTCGCACCCCACGTATGTAAACTCCCTTGATTGGTTCTTGAATGCTGGCTTCGAATTAATAATTAATGGTCTACAATACGTTCACGGCGGATTAACCCGATTAATCTATGTCTTTAAGAAGCCTTAGTCAATACCAAGTAGCCTCCTAATATTTTTAGCAGCAGCCACAGGGTCTGTGGATTGAGTTATTGCCCTACCCACAACCACCACGTCTATGTTCGTACCCCTGATCTTAGGCGCCACCTCCTCATTAATACCACCAGCTATAGCAACCGCTAAACCATAATTATTCTTAATATTCACGGCCTCGCTTATCAAGTCCTCAACTGTTAAACCCCTACTTCTTTGGACATCAATTCCGAGGTGCAAACCAACATAGTCAGGCCTTAGTCCCGCACTTAGCAATTCCTTAATCCTAGCCGCCGGATCTTTAACACTTATCATGTCAATTAATGGCTTACCACCAAGTCTTCTTGCCTCATTTATGAACTCACTAATTGTCTCATTAGCCGCAGCCCCAAGGACACTGATTATATTGGCACCTGCATTAATGGCTAACCTGGCCTCAAGGGCGCCAACATCCATGGTCTTAAGATCAGCCATTATCTCCACGTTTGGACAGGCAACCTTCAATGCACTAACTATGAATATACCAGCTGCCTTAATTAACGGAGTACCTGCCTCAACAATATCAACAGCCCCTGCACTGCATAGTCTGCGCGCTATGTCAACAGCCACGCTAGGCTCCGTTAAGTCTAACGCGACCTGTAGTTTCAATTTAGGCTCACCAACTCCTGAATATTATCTTAACTGGAATACCCATCTTTAACTCAACAAGTATTGGCACATCAGCCTTATCACCAAGCTTACTAATAATTACGTCAAGTACGTCCTTAACCCTCGTTAGTGCGGCTAACCTATCTGCCATGGCCTTCCTACTCTCATCGAGTGTCTCATATTCATCTATTGGCCTTGGATCAAAAATTATCTTAAGGCCCGTAAGTTCTATTGCCGTTGATAACGGTAATTGCTGACCCTTACCAACTATTTCCTCTATCATCTTCATTAGCGCCATGTACTTATCGGCCTTAACCTTCAACTCACTCATCATCCCCTCAATATCCTTAATTCTCCTCTCAAGATCGCTTATTTGATTATTTACGTAATTAAGAAGCTCCTTAACTCCGTTAAAGGTCATTAGCTCGAGATCGGGCGCACTTGACATACTCATTGATTTATTAACGAGATACTTTAAAAAAATATCGCTTATGAAAAATTGAGAGTAGCCTAATCCAACCACCAGGGTCGTGACCGAAGAAACTCCTCAATGACGACCCTCTCGGTTTGTTCAAAATTGTTCAAATCATTGATGGACTTTATCTTTATGTATTGAGCATCATTAAGGGAACTCCTTAAATGCTTCAACGACATGGCAGATACTAAGTGCTTAATTGCATCGATAACATCAGAAAACCTCCTTTTCCTAACCACAAACCATCGTGAACCCCTTATAAATGGACCAATAACGCCTGGATCATTAACATACTTCCTAATGAACTCCTCAGCGGCGTTTGAATTAACGGGAGGACCTTCATGCAATTCGTACGGAGGAAGCTCAAGTTCGCTTAAGGATATCATTAATAGGATCGTTGATTTATCATCACTCCAAGCCATTGATCGAATTACCTGGAACTCAAGCTTTCTAAGATTTTTATTTAATGATGACATTAATTTCTTAATCTCACCCCATACAATGTCTGGCGATGTATTCCCTGGGTAGGGCACCCTCATAATTACTGTTGGTAATACCCAGGCAGGTCTCGTTACCCTGTGGGCCTTCATGAAGAAGTCTATTCGTGGGTTCCTAAGGAATTCCCTTGACGCCGCTATAGCTGTAGCTAATACCTCCCTACTTATTGATGCCGCGGCGTTTCGGCTTGGATCAACAGGATCTATTATTATAACGGGTGATTTAAACCTCCTTATAGCGTCCTTTTCGTTATATGTACCCGTCATGTCTATGAACACGTGTTTTAACGACCAATTACTAATGGCTTTAATCGTGTTGAGGAAAGAACCATAGTATATTATTAATAACTCACTCACATAACCGCTAAATCCCTGAACCTTAATCTCTGCACCATAAATTCCCACCGACTTAAAGAATGCCTTCAACAATCTAACATCGGTGGTCCTCTGACCAAGCCTACTATTTATGAACTCAGTATGTAATGGCGTCCTATCAGCCGCGGTTAGCGGCTTCTCTCCGGGGTTTATACGAATGCATGGAACTACGTCGATTTCGAAGTCATTCATTAACAGCTGAATGTATGGATGCTGGGCATACTTAATATTCCAATTAATGTTGTTTTCAATCGCTATATTAATTAAATCATTAGTTATACTACCATCCTTAATCCTGTTAATGTAATCCTTAGGCAGGATAATGAAAATATCAATGTCCCTATCACCAGGCAACCACGTATCCTTAGCCACAGAGCCCTGTATCGTTACATCAAAATCCCTATAACCACGCTTTGATAAGCCGTTTATTAATAACCTAACGACCTCATTTGCCGTATTAATAACCCTATCCCTTTCCTCAGGGCTTGGCGTAACAATCCTAACGGCTTCCGATAAAACCCCCTCAATATTCACAATGCATATTTAATGCTAATAAATTAATAAAACCACCCTCACTTAATCACTTATTGTTTGCTAACGATATTACTGAGTCTACCCTTAATCTTAATTAGTAAATCCTTAACCCTATTAAGGAAGTCCTCATCCACGATGAACCCATGTAATTCCTCAATCATCTCGTCAACACTCATATCAAGGGGGTTCAACCCAAGGCCGGCTAAGTAGGCAAGTACTTCAAGGGCCGTATCCTCGCTAAACCCCTCCTCCTTAACCACGTCCATTATTATCTTACCGACCACGTAAAGCTTAAGTGTATTAATATCGGTATTAAGCACGTGAGCAAGGCTCTCATAGTCGCCCTTACGGAACTCCTCAATAAATGTCTCGAAACTACCATACCTATCCTTAATTACGTTATCGAAATACTTACTCACGGCCTTAACGTATTTTGAGTATATCCTGATGGCATCATCAACTTCCTCAACACCGTCTATGGCACCCCTATAGGACATTACCGCACCCTCTGTGGTCAATTCATCGATTAAGCCCTCGCCTATTAGCTCGAGAAATTTATCACCGGCCTCCTCATAAGTCCTCCAATCACCTTCCTCAATAGCCTTACATAGTAGGTAAAATGCCGAGCATAGATCGCCCTTTATCTTCACAGCGTTCCAATAATCCCTACCTAAACCTTGTATATTACTTAAGGCGCTTCTGCAGGCATCGTAATACTGCATGGCCCTGGCTATATCACCATGAGTGAAGTAGTAATTAGCGAGTACCTCTGAGGAGTCCATCATACTTAATACCTCATTAGCCCTTGCTTCCTCAATCCCTACGGCCTCCCTAAAGTTTACAACCGATGATGCGTATAATTTAGATGCATCCTCAATGATACTCTTCTCAGCATCATGATTACCCTCCTCATGAAGCCTTGAAGCCCTAACCCTAAGGTCCTCCGCCCTCGCTATCTTCGACATAGCCTCCATGAAGCGCGCCTTACCTACATTACCGAGGCCCTCATAGATTGCGGCAGCCGCACTAAACCTGGTAATGGCATTATCATAAGCAGCTATTGAGTAAAGGGCTATACCAAGGGCCTCATTAACCCTAGCCCCTAACTCACCCTTTATGTTAATATCCACATTCTCATCAACCGCAACAATGCCTGGTTCCAAATCCATATTAATTAATAATTGTACTAGGTCTGGAATATCGCCCAAGTCTATGAACCTAATGACTTTAACAACGCCATCCCTGATACTAGCCTCATCTAAGCCCCTAATTATCGAATAATCACTTATGGGCAATGTACACTTATTATCGCAACGTACCAAATCACGAAATGCACTATTATTAGCTAAATCCTTAGGTACAGAGCCCTTTAATGCCTGTATAAGTACTGATGCTATTGAGTTCGTTATGCACTCACGATCCCAATGACAAGCATCAGGAATATTATTCACATTAACCCCTTTAAGTAGCAAGGGGCATACCTTTTAATCCTTATTAACTTCAAAACCTAAATGGCACAATAAAAAATTAAATATCCAGAAGGTGAAATATTGCATATGAAGAGCTATGATGCAATAATATTAGCTGGCGGATTAGCAACGAGACTTAGACCCCTTAGTTACTCACGTCCTAAACCCCTCCTGCCAGTGCTTGATAGGGAGATAATTGATTGGATCATGGAGTCCATAACGAGAATACCGCTAAACAGGGTCTTCATATCGATAAGGTACATGGGTGACCTAATTAAGGAGCACATGGAGAAGGTATGGAGCGAATTTAAGGATAGGCTAATATTCGTAATGGAAAATAAACCACTTGGTGATGCTGGCCCAATATCACTAATTAATGAAAAGTATGAACTCACGGATACGTTTCTCGTGGTCTACGGAGACATACTCAGCAATATAGATGCAAATGCTCTCGTAAACTTTCATGAAAAAATGGGCGGCACAGCCACAATAACCCTCACCAGAGTAGACGATGTATCTAGGTATGGAGTTGCTCAACTAGATGAAACCAATAGGATAATAAACTTCATTGAAAAGCCCAAGCAATACGTTGGCTCCAACTTAATAAATGCTGGATTTTACGTATTTACGAAGGAAATTATTAAGTTAATACCGAAAAATCCAGAAAACCAGGTTAAGCTTGCCATTGACGTTATACCAAAGCTATTGAGGATGGGTGAGGTTTATGGATATATACACAATGGTCTATGGTTCGATATTGGGACACCCGAGGACTACATGAGGGCTAACTTCAGCGTTTTAACGAACAGGTGCAGGGATGTTAATAATGGCTGTATAAATATTGACTTGCCATCAACAGTTACCATACAGCCTCCCGTTTATTTAGGGCCTAACGTTACTATTGGAAGCAGCACAGAGATTGGGCCGAACGTTATAATACACAGGAATACTAAGGTTGGGAATACGGTCAAGGTAGTGAATTCGCTCATTTTTGAGGGATCCTCATTATGTGATGGTGTTTACGTATCGGGAAGCATCATTGGGAGTAATACGTACATCGGCAAATGGGCTAGGGTTGAGGATGGGTCTGTAATTGGTGATGGCGTTTATATAAAGGATTCCGTGTTTATAGCTAAGAATACGAAGATTGGGCCCTATAGGGAGATAATGGAGCCAATATATAGGGAGGGCGAGATCATTTTATAAATTAAAATTTAAATACCCATAGGTGCATTAGAGCCGAATGTCCCAGGAGGTTAGACAGATAGTGAGGATTGGTGACACTGACCTAGATGGATTTAAGCCCGTAGCATATGCCTTAACTAAAATTAGGGGTATTGGTATATCAACGGCATATGCAATATGTAGGTACTTGGGAATAAACCCATCAATCAGGCTGGGTCAACTTGATGATGAGACTGTTAGGAAGCTTGATTGGGCTGTTAGGAACCTACACCAGTTCGCACCTGGTTGGTTTGTGAATAGACCTAAGGACCCAGAGACAGGGCGAAATATTCACCTACTAGGTGCGGATTTAGTGTTAGCGGCTAAGAAGGATATTGACTTAATGAAGAAGTTAAGGAGTTGGAAGGGCATTAGGCATAACCTTGGGCTTAAGGTTAGGGGCCAGAGGACAAGGACAACAGGTAGATTAGGCTTAACAGTGGGCGTAACGAAGGGTAAGGCGGCGCCGGGAGGTGGAGGAGGCGGAGGCAGTAGTAAATAAAGGAAAAACCTAATCCAGTAGATTAATTTTCGTTTAATTATTATGAACATAATATGATTAATATTTAACGTGGTAATTCAACGTAGGAGTATTCTTAAGTATTCAATTCTATTCTATATAATAATGTTCGTATAGATTCGTCATTATTTCTTTGTATATGATACTTCTACTAGGTGTATTTTACACTTGAAGAGAAAGAAATTTAAAAGGATTAATGATAATGAATTATGATTGAGAATGAGCATCGTGAAGCCATTGATTAGGCTTGGATTTAGGGAGTTAAAGGGTAATGATATGAGTATGGTCATTGATTTATATAATTCATTAAGTAATGAAAGTATTTATTATAGGTTCAGGGGCTTCTTTAAGGACTTTGAGAGATACGTTAAATCCGTCTTTTCTGATCCACGTAATATCGTTTACGGCGCTTTTATAGGCAATGAATTAGTCGGTGTTTTAGAGGCTGTTTATCTAAGTGATGGCTGTTATGAGATGGCTATCGTTGTTAGGGATGATTATCAGGGGAAGGGTATTGGTACTAGGCTCGTTGCATACGCAATAAATGATTTAAAGAGAAGGGGTGCCAAGACCTTGGTAGCATATTCAACCCCCGATAACCACAGAATACTAGCTATATCTAGGAAGTTCCATGGAATCATAAAGTGTATGTACGATGAATGTACCACAATCTTTAACCTGCAGAGTATAAATGTTGATCAATTCTTAAATTAATACCACTCTACTTACTACTGTGGATAAGGTAATACTATTACTCACTGAAGCTTCACTCGAGACAATACCTAAGGAGTTACTAAGTGACCCAGTAATAATTAGGGATGCAAAGAGAAGAGGGGTGAACCCAAGGTACTTAATCCTCGATAGGGCTAGGCATCATAGAGCCATGACCAGATTACCTAATGCAGAAAAACGAGGAAGACCCGACATACTTCACCAAGCACTCCTTCTAATTCAGGGCAGTTTACTTGCGCGAAATAATTTAGTCAAGACGTACGTACATACAGTGAATGATTTAGTAATTGATGTCGATCCTGAGATACGCCCACCACGTAATTACGATAATTTCATTGGGTTAATGAGCCAATTGTTTGAGGTTGGTAGAGTGCCGCCTGTTGGTAAGCCATTAATGAGGTTTGTGAATGGAATTAACTACGTATTAAACACCGAATCACCTGACCGTAAAATACTTCTTGATGACGTAAAAGGAAAGGAAGTGTCTCTAAAATCATTCATTGATTATGTCAAGAATTTTAAGAGACCTTTAATAATGATTGGCGCATTTCCCAGGGGCTCATTTGAAGAGCGTACTTATGGGCTTGCTGATGATGTTCTGAAGATCGGTAAATATATTATGGATACATCATCAATACTATGCAGATTGCTAACCGCACTTGAGATTGAACTAGGACTTATCTCCTAGGCTAAATATTTATTAATTTTAATTACTTTATCTAGGATTAAGTGCTTAGGTTATGTGTGGCATTATCGGTATTACGTCGTTGCCGAATAACCTTAGGGAGCCCATTGGTAAGGTAGTTAGGAGGTGCCTCGAAAGACTTGAGTACAGGGGTTATGACTCTGTCGGTATTGCGGTTATCAAGGGTAATTACATAGAGGTTAGGAAGGGTAAGGGTAAGATTGCCGAGGTTAGTGCGAGACTAAACTTTGACGAGGTAAACGGTACAACAGCCATTGGGCATACCAGGTGGGCTACCCATGGAAAGCCAAGTGATGAGAATGCACACCCACATACGGATTGTACGGGTAATGTTGCTGTTGTACATAATGGCATAATATCGAACTTCCTAGAGCTTAAGGAGGAACTCATTAGGAAGGGTCACGTATTTAAGAGCGAGACTGATACCGAGGTCGTTGCCCATTTAATCGAGGAGTATTTAAAACTTGGTTATAAACCATTTGATGCCTTTAAGGCGGCACTATCAAGACTGAGGGGCGCCTATGCATTTGTTGTTGCAATAGCTCAGGAACCAAATAGACTCTACTTTGCCAGGAATACCTCGCCATTGGTCATCGGCATCGGCAATGGCGCTAATTTCGTTGCCAGTGATATACCGGCCTTCCTCGAATTTACAAACATGGTGATAGTACTTAGGGATGGCGAGTATGGGTATATTGAACCTGGTAAGGTCTATATTGAGAGGGATGGTGTTCCCGTGAATGTTGAGGAGAGGATTAGGCTCATTAGTTGGACGCCTGAGATGGCGAGTAAGGAGGGGTATCCACATTTCATGCTTAAGGAGATCCATGAGCAGCCATTCGCCATAAATTCAACATTGGCAGGAATTAATGAAAAGGAATTCGATAATGTAGTTAATCTCCTTTTAAATTCAAGAAAGATATTAATAATTGGTGCCGGTACATCATACCACGCAGGCCTCGTTGGTGATTATCTATTCACAACAATGCTTGGTCTTGATACACATGCGCTCATATCCTCTGAATATAAGAAGTATGTTAATGCGGTTAACGAGGGCGATACCGTAATAGCCATAAGCCAGTCAGGCGAGACCATAGATACGCTGGTTGCCGTGAGGGCATTTAAGGAAAGGGGCGCTAAGGTGGTCGCCATTTCAAACGTAATTGACAGTGCAATACCCAGGGAGTCAAATTACGTACTTTATACGAGGGCAGGCCCTGAAATCGGCGTTGCAGCCACGAAGACCTTCACTACCCAATTGGTTGTTCTTACGGTACTCGCCCTAAGGGCTGGCATTGCAATGGGCAGGTTGAGTCAAGATGAATATAGAAACCTCATGGATTCTCTTAATAAGGTACCAGGGCTTCTTCAAAACGTTATAACAAAAACTGAGGGTAAGGTGAAGGCGTTAAGTGAGTATATGAAGAGTAGAAATAATGCGTATTACCTGGGTAGAGGCATTGGCGTCCCGTTGAGTATGGAGGGCGCCCTGAAGCTGAAGGAAATAGCGTACATACATGCCGAGGCATACCCAGCCGGTGAGAGTAAGCATGGACCAATAGCACTTGTTGAGGAGGGTTACCCCGTCGTATTCTCGATACTTGATGATGACAATGTAGATGCGCTGCTCGGTAACGTCATGGAAATGAAGGCTAGGGATGCGTACACCATAGGTTTTGTTCCCGAGAAGTACGTTGGTAAGTTTAGGGAATTACTGAGCGTAACGTTTGAGTTACCAAACATTGACTATAGGATCGCTCCAATAATATACATAGTACCAATGCAACTCCTCGCCTATTACACAGCCGTTGCGCGCGGCTACGATCCTGATAAACCAAGGAATTTGGCTAAGACGGTAACCGTGGAGTGAGCAGTATGGCACATTATAGGGAGGTTCTTGGGGTAATACTTGGTGGCGGTAGGGGCACCAACATGGAACCATTAACGCCCTATCTCGATAAGCCACTCATTAAGTTACTGGGTAAGCCATTGATTTATTATCCAACGAATAACCTGGTCTATCTAGGGTTAAGGACGATTTACATAATCTCCAGGGACCCGGCTAAGGTAGGTAATGAGGTTGGTCGATACTTTAGCAATGTTTCGATAGAAAACGTTGGGCAGAGGGGTGATGATATTGACAGTGCATTAAAGATGATATATGAAATCGCCGGTAGGGGTACAACAATAATATCCTTTGGTGATGTTATACTGCCCCGAGAGGCTTATGAACTTGCGCTAAATAGCCACGTGAATTCAGGTAAGCCGGTTACCGTATTGATGACTCCACTGTCAGATTTACAGGGTTACTTCGAGGTTCAGGTGGATGATGTCGTGGTAATTAATAAGGTTAATGAGCATAAATCGGGTTATGCGTGGACTGGCATACTAATCGCTGAGAGGGAGTTCCTGGTCTCTCTTCATGACTTTAATGGGAATATTAATAGCACCTTAATGAGGTTTAAGGGCAATGTTAACGTAGCTCTTTGGAGTGGGTGGTTCGTTGATGTCAGCTATCCCTGGGACTTATTAAGCGCCATAAAGTATCTAATGAGTGATTTAAGGGAGGCTAGGATTAGTAAGGATGCCGATATCTCGTCGAAGGCGGTCATAGAGGGACCCGTAATAGTTGATGAGGGCGCCAGGATAGACCACGGCGCAATAATTAGGGGGCCTGTGTATATCGGTAGGAATGCGTACGTCGGTAATAATGCATTAATTAGGAACAATACATCGCTTGAGGAGGAGTCGGTGATAGGCGCTGATGCTGAAATAACGGAGTCTCTCATTGGGTATAGGGCTACCGTGGGTAGGGGTTCATTCATAGGTAGTTCAGTAATTGGTGATGAAAGCACCATAGAACCTGGCGTTGTAACACTAAATGTATTACCGAGTGGGGTCGAGGTATCACACCTATCACCTGTCATTGTTAAGGGTAAGCAAATAGCTAAGTTGGGCGCCATTGTGGGGCCTAAGGCTAGGGTTGGGGCTAATTCCGTGATCTATCCAGGATCAATAATAGAACATAATAGGTATATACCACCGCTATCGGTATTGAAGTAATTAAAAATGTACGTGACGATATTCACATCAAGGCAGGACTACACCTCGAGACTAGGAATGGGTATTTATTTAAGGCCTAGGTGTGATTATGCATTATGGTTGTGGAACGCCTATGAGTTAATTAATGCCAATGTAGGGTATTGCGGTGATGAATTAATGGCAAGGTATCTGGATGTATATAGGGAATTACGGTGGGAAAGGAGCGTTAAATCTATCGTAAACCTGAAGAGCGAAATGATGAGGGTCAGGAGTGAATTAAGAAGGGGCTGTTCTGATGAATTAATATGCTTAGCAAATAGGTTGTATGAGTATAATAAAGCGGTAAACATGTTGTATAGTTATTACAGAAGAATTAAGGAATTGAGCCCTGAGGACCTCTCTAAGTTATCCATCGCATTTAATAGATATAACATGCCCTTAATGAGCCTCAGGGTACTTGATGAATTAATGTCTTCATCTAATGATGAACTAAAATACTTAACTTTCTTATCATTGCTTAATCCAATAACGTGGCCATTTCACATAACTATGGATACGAAGATTACACCATACCTCAATTGGATTCTCATGTACATTAATGAGCACTTCATAATTTTAATAACGAGTTTAAACCGTGCATATGCAATTAGTGATTTGAACATTAATATCAATGGTGGTAAGGTAACCCTCAGTAATGATTATGAGTTTATGTCCATAATGCCAACGCACATAGTGACTAGGATTGAATCCCTGGATGGGCATGGATTAATATTCGTAGGTAATTGGAGTGATTCCGCCATTGACTTCAACATTGACTTTAGGCCGAGGGAGGGTTCTATCAAGGGTGTATCGCTTGATGCTAACCTTTCACAATTAACACCAATTATGGTGCCTCCTCACGATTACTTATCAATTAAGTATAGTGTATGATTAAGATAAGGGATAAGATGAATCGCTTAATTTGAAGTATATTAGGCAACCCTTGGTGCCAGGTAGAATTGAATGGAACCAATCGCAAAGTCCATCGTTAACTTTAATGGCTTATTATTATCAAATTCTATCGTCACAGTCTCACTAATCTGTTTCATGGGTTTAATAAAGTCAAGTAATAATTCAACGGAGTACGTTGAGTCATGGGAACCCTGCACTGAGTATTCATAAAAGACCTCATCACTACTTGTGTAAGTTGTCTCAATTGCCTTACCACCCTCACCCTCAGCCAATATAGAGAAGGAGTCCTCCTTAGCTATAAACCTCACGGAATCGGAAACCTCATTGGCTGCGCTTAATACGTCAACAAAAACCCCCATATCCATCCTAATCCTAACAGGGTACTCAAGCTTTGGCTCAGGGACCTCCTCTTCAGCAATGTTAATTATGGGAAGTCCAAACCTCCTATAGAAACCACCCTCCCTACCCTTCTTCGTGTATATAGTTATGAAGAACCTATTCTTAGCCGTATCAACACCAAGCTCAACCTTCTCTCTAGCCTTGACCCTCTTCAAAATCTTCTTAACAAGGTCGAAGCTTATCCCAACTTTCAACTCCTTCGTCACTGTGTACTCCTCAAGTCCTGAGCCAGGTATGTTCAATATCACTAGAGAAACCTTGCTCGGATCTATCGACTTCATCTTAATACCCTCAGAATCAATGATAAGGTTCGACTCCTGAAGTAGATTGGCTAGGGCCGTAAATACGTACCTAAACTCCTTACCCTTAGGGAACATTATCCTGTAGTACTCCTCGGTCTCAACAACGCCGCCTGCACCACCCTCCTCGGCGCCTTCTTCACTGACCTCTTCTGTTTCCTCCGTTGTCTCTTCCACGGCTTCCTCGCCTTCAGTGGTCTCCTCTTCTTCCTCACTTTCTTCACGTTCCTCCTTCTCAGGCTCCTCACTCTCAACCATAATTGATTGATACTAATTGTAGTTTTAATTTAAAAGGCTTTCATCGCCTAAATTAAGATAATTTCAGCAGGGTATAATGAGGAAGGAATTATATTATTCCCCATAGGACTTATCGCAAAATGCCTTACTTAATGATTGGTATTGATGATACTGATTGGGAGGGTGGTGGGTGCACGACCTATGTCATGTATTCATTCGTAAAATACCTAATTAAGGATGGTTCGATTAATAATGTTGTTGGACTACCACGTTTAACGAGGCTGAATCCTTATGTACCATTTAAGACAAGAGGTAATGCATCCCTATCAATAATCATACATGTTGCGTCTGAGGATGAGGTCGCGAATTATGTTGAGTTGATGGAATCATTAATAGACCAAATGGTTAAGAGAGTTGGTAAGACAAGCCCTGGAATTGCGTATATGGTAATAAATGACTTATCGAATATCAACGAGAGGTTACTTTGGTTTTATAGGAAAAGTGTTAGGGATATGGTTACGCTAGACCTCGCACGTAAGGTTGCTGATAAGGTTAATGCCAAGCTCGTGGGTGGCAGAGGTGTCATAGGGGCATTAGCGTCTTTAGGATTTATTCCAATTGATGCTACATTCGAGTTCATTGCATACAGGCTTGAGGATGAGGAAAGACCTATCATTAAACCCAGTGATGTAAAGCCCTGGGATGATGTAACAAGCCACTTCACGTTTTTGAATATATACGATAACCAGGTACTCATTGAGCCCCACGGGCCTGACCCCGTGCTCTTTGGCGTTAGGGGTGATTCACCATATCATGTGCTTGCCATGGGCAATTACCTAGCCAATAAGTATAATGCCATTGGTTGGATCATTTACATAACGAACCAGGGAACTAACGATCATAGATCACGCATGAGCGAATTCATACCATATAGGAATGTCGATCTCGTGGGTGCTATCACGAATGTAGTATTCAATGATAAGGGGCATGCATTCATTGCCTTTGATAATGACAGAAGGGCAATAGCATACAGGCACCTGGGGATTTCCAGGGAATTAGATGGTTGCGTTGGTTGCGTTGTTCAGGCGTGGGGTGGTGTTAAGTTAAATGGTGATTTCAGCCTTTACATAGAAGGTGTGAGGGTTCTTCATGATAGATATGTTGAGGTGAGGAATCCGAGGTGCCCTGTGTGTGGTGGACCCATGGAGTCAGTGGGTAGGTCGGGCATATTAAGGTGTAAGCGGTGTGGTTTTCAGGATAGGTTACCCAGGGTGTTAGTGCCGAGAAATAGGTGGTTCTCAGTAAATCCCAGGGCTAGTGAGTATAGGCATTTAATGAAGCCTAGCGAGAGGGTTGGTCTTGAGGGTCTTGCACTCTATATGCCTAAACCATTTCTATGGGTTTATTGATTACTATAGAGAAAGGTTTTTAATACATCTAATTACGGCACTCAAGAAGCCTATGAATGTGGAGAGCATTGCTGAGTCTAGGGTCATGAATTCTCTTAGAATTGATTTAAAAGTGAGCATTAACTATGAGGTTAAGTTGCGGCGATTAAGTAGGTTAATTCGACTGCGGAAGTTAATGAGCCTTGGACTTTAAAATTGAAAGTAAATCACCCAGGAAAGCTGGTAATTCCTCCTCACGAACCCACAACAGCACTGGTAGATCAAGGCCCTCATTATATCTATGCCTAATACCAATAGGGTACTCAACAACCTTCATGGCAGGAATATCATTCTCTGAATCACCCATATACATTATTGGTCCCTTTATGCCCATGAGCTCCCTAAGCCGTGATACGGCATAACCCTTATCAACCTGAATACCTGGATATATATCTATGAATGGATGACCCCTATACCTGATTACATTGAACCCCAATTCATTAGCCAATTTAATAATACGATTTAGAGCCTCCATATTTATTGAGCCCCTGGCTCTCCAATCAATTCCTAATCCACCAATTAAATCACCAACATGCTTAATCTCTACGTATATATTCCTTAATTCATCAATGCCGTTCATATAATTAATTATGAACATAAATTTATCCTGCCACTTAGGTAAATCCTCATGTATATAGCGATTATCATTAATCCTTATCTCAAGGCCATTCGTGCACGACCACGCCCTGGCAAACCCCGTCCTCGGTATTAAAAAGTCACAATCCTTCGTGCTTACTACAGCTATTGGTATGTACATGCTTATTTCACGTAATTTCTCATAAATAGGTTCGGGAGGTTTACTCAGGTTCCTGGCAACGTCTATCGGCGCTATTGTTCCATCATAATCAGTAAATAACGCTGAAACATTCCTAAATATGTTAATTTTATTATTGGGCATTACCGAGTTCGTGTAATATAATCAATTTAATAAGATTTATTTTCTCCACAACCTCTAAGGCGCTGAATGTACCTTAGTAGGTATGAGGAGGCAATGCTTCGTGGTGACTATGGAGATGCCATTGCAAGGGCAATGCAGGTAATAGTTAGGGTTGGCGATGTGCTCAAGGCCGATAAGTTGCTCGATATAGAGACGGCGCACATTGCAGGTGTTTCCTACTTAACAATAGGTGATCCAGGCCTTGAGTACTTAGAGGACTTAGCCAAGTCTAATGCTAGGTTTCGTGTATTTACAACGGTTAACCCCGTGGGCATTGATATGCTTAATGATTGGGGAATAGATAAAGAATTCATCGATAAACAATGGAGAATAATAAATGCGTTAAAGAGTATGGGCGCCAGCCTATGGCTCACGTGCACCCCATATGAGTACCTACGGATTAGACCGAGAACCTACCACGCATGGGCTGAATCGAACGCCGTAGCTTACGTAAATGCCATCTACGACGCATGGACTGAGAAGTTACCGGGACCCTTTGTGGTGTTATCAGCATTGGTTGGTAAAGTACCGAGGTACGGACTTTATACGATAAATGGTAGAACGCCAACACACATTGTTAGGGTTAAGGGAAACCAACCAATCACTGACCCATTAATCGCTGGGCTCCTAGGCAAAAGGATTGCAGAGTCTGTCAGTGATGGGAAGCCATACCTCGTGGCCAAACTTGGTGGCAATGCCGTAATTAAGCAATTACTAGCTAGTTACGCTACATACTCACCCCATGCATTCATTGTTATTGACGGAATAACACCAAACTATAAGGAGTATTTTGCAATGATGAGTAGGCCTGAGGTAATAGATATTGATATTAATGACATTATTAAAGATGCTAAAACTCAGGCACGTAACTTTGATGCGGTATTCCTCGGGTGTCCTCATTACGGAATTGATGAAGTCCTGTCAGTGGTTAATTACGTGAGGAATAGGGGATTTAAGAGGGCTAAGAAGCCCATTTACATAGCCACAACTCCCTTCGTAATTAATTCCCTAAGCCAGGGCATCATTAATATGCTTAAGGACTCTAATATACACCTAGTATTAACTACATGCCCAGTAGTATCACCATTCCTTAAGAGCGTTAGGGTTAATATCGTAGCCACCGAGTCAGTTAAGCAGATGTATTACCTGCCTAAGATGGTTGGCATTAACTATATAAGTTGTGATGGTATTGAGTGCCTGGACTTAGCATTCGATGATTAGTGGGGGTGATGGGCATTAAGTACGTGTCCTTCGATATAGATGGAGTCCTTGTTGATTCGGAAAATAGATTAAGATTGTGCCTTAAGCCTAATAATGAAGTTGATTGGGATTGCTTCCTTGATTGTAATAAATTGTTTATGGATAGTCCTAAACCAAGAAACATAAGTCTCCTTAAGTTATTAAGGGATAGGGGTTTTGGCATAATAATAGTGACGGGTAGGAGGGAGTCAATGAGGGAATGCACAATAAGTCAACTACGGAGTTTTGGCGTGAAGGAATTTGACGAGTTATTTATGAGGCCCGATAATAATACTCAACCTGACCCAATCTATAAATCGTGGATTATTAAGAATATAATGAGGAGGTATGAGATTCTCGTGCACTTCGACGATAATGCCAATACCGTATCAACCTTAGTGAGTAATGGAATTGATGCTGTGGTGATTTCTTAAAGTGATGCGTCATGAAAAGGATTGGCGTATTAAGTGTTAGGGGTGCGATGCCTTATTATGAGGAACTACCATTTAATATACGTATTAATGAACCAGGCATAATAAAGGACCTCGACCTATTAATACTACCTCCTGGAACCTTGGTGGAGTCTCAGGTACTACAACGTTATAGTTGGATTGAGAAGGAGATTTGGGAATACATTGAGAGAGGCGGTTTTACTGTAGGTGTTTGTTCAGGTACTCAATTACTGTCGAGAGCTGTTAACTTAAATGTTAAGGGGCTGCCTGGATATTCCAGGGGACTCGGCATTTTAGACATAGCCTTTGAACCATTGATTGTTACGGGGCCTGTGAGGGTTAAGATAATTGGCGAGAGTTGGGCGACCAGGAATCTCGTGGGTTTTGAGTTAATTGGTTGGCAGGCTCATACGTATGGTAGGATGAATATCTTATCAGATAATGTTCAGATTGTTGGGATGTCATATATATCTAGGCATAATTATAGGAATGAGAATATCAATGCACCCACACTTGTTGTGTCACGTAAATACAACGTGTTTGGAACAATGGTTCATGGAATACTTGGACACAAATCTCCAATAATGAGGAATATACTTCATGAGGTTGGGATTGTTAACGAAAATGAAATTGCAAGTTACTACAGAAGTTATCGTGAAAGTGATTGGGTAAGTAGAGGGGGTGGTAATCCTGAGGTGAGTATGAGGGTCATTACCGTAACGTCTACCATGACTGGGGAGGGTAAGACGCTAATATCAAGTGCATTAGCCTACTGCCTTAGTAAGGCTGGTTATTACGTGGGTATTGCCAAACTGGCTGGCGACATTAGGGATTTACATCCAAGCCTTTACATACTCAATAGACCTCTTAAACCCTGGATGAGCATAAGGTTAAGATGGGGTAGTAAGTCACTTGGTTGGGTTAATTGGCAGGAGGCGTTAAATGCCGTTAAGGGCATTGGGTTAGACGTGCTCATCATTGAAGGTGTTATGGGGCTTTTAACAGGCTCGGCTAGGAGGTATAAGCGTGGATTCTCATCTACACTGGACTTCATAAGGCAGGTAAGCACCGACATGGTATTAATAGCCTCTGCAAATTTCGACGGAATCGAAGGCGCATTGCTTAGACTTAAGTCCCACATTGACTTACTCATTAAGTATGGTAGGAAGCCTATGCTCGTAATACTCAATAATGCTTATGGTGGAACACATGAAAATAAGATGCTCAGGAGTTTTGGAAGGAAAATCAGTAAGTTAGGTATACCATTCATAGTTATAAATTCATTACCCATATCTTCAAAGCCTGAGGAGTTGATAGATCTTGAGGACTATAAGGAAGCTGCAATGAGAATCTCGAGCATAATGTGCGATATTATTACTAATGCATTAGGTAAATCACGGTGATTATTGATAGGTAATCATTAATCCAGTGAATGATTATGTCAGGTATTACGTTCCTCGTTGATATGAATATAACGCCTGAAATTATCCCATAAACGAATATGTAAGCAAGCGTATAGGTTAATGGGATTAAGTTATTTATGCCGTAAACTGCCAGGTAAACGGGCACGTGCGCCATGGTAAAGTAGATGGCATCTATAATTACTGCAGGCATTGCCGTGATGGCATTAATGGGGTTGTTCCTCGGTAATAACCTATTGAGCATGAAGCCTCTGAATACCATTTCCTCACTAATGGCTATTGGGTATAGCGTGTATATAAGGAGGAGTATGTTCGTTAGAGGTAATTGGGGTATAGGAATCATTAGGGGTATCAAGCCGCTAATTAAGAACCATATCAGCGCTGAGGCAATGATTATGGGTATTGATAACCTACCAAATAGTGGCTTCCAGGACAGGCCTAACTCATTATGTAATTCATGGATCTTTCGCCTATTGAGAATGAGTAAAGCTGCAATCACTACGTATAGGTATGGGGCGAGGTCTCCAAGGAGGTACGTTGACAATGCGTTAATTGGGTTTTTAACGGCATTACTCAGGGTTTGTGTTATTGATGATACAATATCATAATGAGTGTTTGTTAATATGTATGGTTCATAGGTTATGAATACAGGGATCACTATTGCTATTAGGAGTATCGTGGGCCAAATAACATCGCCTAAATACCTACTCATTGCTCGATTAACTAACACACTCTACTTAATAATTCTACTCACATGTGGATGCTAATGCCGTAGTACCTTAAGGCAGGGAGGCGGCGACTTAATAAGTCAGTTATTATAGCTGTATTGCTGAGAAATGAGAAGTAAAGAGTATAGGGAGGAGGATGAGGAGGAGGAAGAGCTTGAAGAGGAGGAGTTTGAGGAGCGTGAGGAGGAGGAAGAGGAGGAAATAACAATAAAGGCTGAGACACCGCAGAATACACCACCGTCAATAGTGCTTACCGTGACTTATGATGGAAAGGCTGGTAAAGCCCTCGTCAAGCTTTACGACCCAGTTAATGATAGGGTTTATTTTTGGTACGATAACACTGGACATAAACCTTACCTATTAACCAATGTGAAGCCTGAGGAATTGATCACAAAGTTCACGAAGGTTATTCTACATCCGGGATTTAGCCACATAGAGACTGTGGAGAAGTATGATCCGCTGAGTGATAATAAGATCGTACTTACAAAGATAAATGCTAAGGACCCATTGAGCATTGGAGGTAGGTCTGACTCAATAAGAGAGTTACTTCCAAAGACTTGGGAGTCTAGGATAAGGTACCACCTATGTTATATTTATGATAACGAAATCATACCTGGCATGTTTTATAGGGTCGAGGATGGCAAATTGGTCCAGGTACCCATTGAGGTGCCCGCTGAGATTGAGGACTTCATAAATAAGTTATACGCCAATGATAAGGAATTCCTTGAGGAGGCGAGGAGGTGGATACCGCTGTTTCAAGCCCCTGTACCAAACATAAAGAGGCTGTCTCTCGATATTGAGGTATTCACTCCACAGGAGAATAGGGTGCCGAATCCTAAGGAGGCTAATTACGAGATCATATCGATAGGGCTTGCGGGTAGTGATGGTTTGAAGAAGGTATTGGTCCTCAGGAGACCTGATATGGAGTTAAGACCGGAGGACCTTGAGAATCTCATGTATGATGACGTTGAGGTGGAGTTTTTTGATAGTGAGTATGATATGCTGAAGGAGCTATTCTCGATAATCCTACAATACCCAATACTAATTACGTTTAATGGCGATAACTTCGACCTACCCTACATCTACCACAGGGCTTTAAAGCTTGGTTTTAAGAAGGAGGAGATACCAATAGTCCTGAGGAGAAATGAAGCCTCCATAGCCCTTGGAATACACCTCGACCTTTACAAGTTCTTTAATATCAGGGCCATCGAGGTTTACGCCTTCAGCGGTAAGTACAGGGGTATGGATAGGACACTGGACACCATAGCCCACGCGATAATAGGCATGTCTAAGTTGAGCAGGGATAAGCCCGTATCCCAAATGAACTATGTCGAATTAATTAATTATAACTTCAGGGATGCATTCCTAGGGCTTTACCTGACTACGTACGACAACAACCTGGTACTGAGACTGATAATATTAATGTCCAGAATATCCAAGACACCACCTGATGACCTGGTTAGAAGCCAAATATCTGCGTGGATTAGGAATATGCTGTATTACGAGCATAGGAGGAGAGGTTGGTTAATACCTGAGAAGGAGGATATTGTTAAGGCTAAGGGCGATGTAGCAACTAAGGCAATTATTAAGGGTAAGAAGTACGCAGGCGCCATAGTCCTCGAACCCATGCCTGGTATATTCCCGAATGTCTACGTACTTGACTTCGCAAGTATGTACCCATCTGTGATAAAGCGTTGGAATATATCGTACGAAACCGTTAAATGCCCAAGCGAGAAGGAACAGAGCAATAAGCCAATACCGGAGCTACCTCACTGGGTGTGTAATGATAGGAGGGGACTGACTGCATTAATCGTAGGCCTGCTCAGGGACTTAAGGGCTTACGTATATAAGAAGTTAGCTAAGACCGCACCCAGTGAATTACTAAGGAGCTATTATAATGTTGTACAGAGCGCCCTCAAGGTATTCATTAACGCATCATATGGTGTATTGGGAGCTGAGGTATTTCAGTTATATTGCCCACCTGCCGCTGAATTAACAACTGCCCTGGCCAGATATGTGTTATCTAGGACTGTGTTGAAGGCGCTTGAGCTTGGGTTGGTGCCTATCTATGGCGATACCGATAGCCTATTCATATGGAATCCTGATGAGAGTAAGCTCAAGGAATTGATTGAGTGGGTGGATAAGGAGTTTGGTATTGAGATTGAGCTTGACAAAGTCTATAAGCTGGTTGCCATGAGTGGTAGGAAGAAGAATTACGTCGGTATACTACAGAATGGTGAATTAGACATAAAGGGATTGGTCGGTAAGAAGAGGAACACGCCCGACTTTGCTAAGGAGGCCTTTAATGAGGTTGTGGGTCTGCTCTCCGATATCCGGGGGCTTGAGGATGTTGGTAAGGTTGTTGAGGAGGTTAGGGATAAGGTCAGGGATTACTATAGGAAGTTGCAGAGGAAGGAAATACCGCTCAATAAATTAGCAATAAGGACGGCGTTGACCAAGCCCCTTGAATCATACACGAAGAATACGCCACAGCATGTTAAGGCGGCACTGCAGTTAAAGAACCTTGGCTATAACGTGAGGCCCGGCGATATAATAATCTACGTGAAGACCACGGGTAAGGAGGGAGTTAGGCCGATACAATTGGCTAGGATTGACGAGATAGACCCCAATAAGTACATTGAGTACCTAAGGACGTCATTGGAGCAGGTCCTTGATGCATTCGGGATTGAGTTTGAAAGCGTAATGGGCTCGTCAATAATAGATAACTACTCATGATAATAATTATGTAAGCGTGAAAAATCACTCCTCAAGTAACTCCTCACCTTCTCCCTCGCTCTCCGGCGTTAATGATGATAATATGTTATTCACCACCTGGTTTATGACATTGTCATTTATGTAAGGCATTATTACGACAAATCTATCAGCCTCCATGTCCTCACCCATCCACCTATTACTATATATTATTTCATAAGTTGGTATCTCAACCTCAGCCTTATTACCAACCCTCCTAACACCGTACTTCTCAACCTTTTTGTAAAGCTCCTTACTTAATGGTAAATCTAGGCTCACTGTCTGAGGTACCTTAAGGACTATGAAGTCTGACTCCTCCGGGTTCCACTTATCTAATAGCTTCTTCACGTAATTCTTCACAGTATCCGTGAGGCTTGACTTAACAATTTCCTTATTAGCTATGTTCTCATTCTCTATGTAAACAACCACATTCTCACTCTCCTCAGGCATACCCACAATTACTATGTCTGAGGATTAATTAATAAAGCTTAACTTTACCCTACCACTAAAATTGCTGATTACATTCAATTATTACGGGAACTCAAAGACCTAATAACAGTAATTATCCTCTCTATGGCAGTGATATTAGTTAATAATGCGAGAAGGACTAAACCATATAGGGCCACTGCGCCAATGCCCGTGATTATAAATATCAAGAGGATGAGAAGGATAAGAATGAGCCTCTCCTCCCTTTCAAGAAGCCCAACGCCGATCATTTTGATGCCGAGCGCCTCAGCCCTAGCCCTCGTGTAACTTGTCATTAATGAGCCTAATACTGCAAGTAATAACGAGATTGTACTTAATAGGTTCATATCGCTGACTATCCAAAGGTCAATTAATGCTATGAAATCAACGTACCTATCCAACGTGGAGTCCAGGAAGGCGCCGAGCCTAGACGCCCTTCCCCAGTACCTGGCTATTAACCCATCAAGCATATCAAAGGCGCCCGCAATTATTAATAGCGTGAATGTCAGTATATAGGCCCAGTAATGATGTAACCACGTTAGGTAGGGTGTTGGTAATGTAATGATTAGTGATGACACAGTTAATGCATTAGGATCCCGAGGCAATACCTTAGCAAAGCCTCTCTCAAGAATCCTTCTACCGATTCTTTCAATCCTATCCTTAAGTTTTCCCAGGACCACAATCGACACCGCAGTTAAAGACTTGCTTGAGGATTGAGGATATGAAGTCCCTAGCCCTTAACCAAAGCTCTATGGTATCTGGCCTTAACCTATACATCTTAGAACCATTGCTAATAAAGGTCTCCAGTAATCCATCCCTCTCCATTTTATAAAGCACTACGTAAACCCCAACATTTGTTATATCGATGTTAAAGCGTTCCCTTATTTCCTTCGCTATTTCATAACCATACATAGGCCTCTCCATTAATAACTTAACTATGTAAATCCATAGATTCTCCTTAGTTAACTTAATCATTAACCTATTAAGTGCCTTCTGGCTCATTAGATTTCTTGATAATGGCGTTAATTAATAATTTTAAATGCTAACCTTTGACCTCAATACCTGTGGCGTATTCGTATTACATAAGCCAATAGAGAAAGATTTAATAACCCATCACTTACATAGTCTCGATGTCACTAAGGGGAACTACATTCCTAGAAAGTGTGCTACAAACACTAAAGAGAGCTATAGAGTTAGGTGGATACCCGCAGGAGGTCTATGAAATCCTAAGTAGACCCCAAAGAATAATAACCGTTAACATACCCGTTAGGATGGATAACGGAAAAATACAGGTATTCACAGGCTATAGGGTACAGCACAATAATGCCTTAGGACCCTACAAGGGTGGAATAAGGTTCCACCCTGAGGTGACGCTTGAGGAGGATATAGCATTAGCCACGGTAATGACGTTCAAGAATGCATTAAATGGTTTACCATATGGTGGAGGTAAGGGTGCGGTTGCCGTTGATTATAAGAAGTTGAGTAAGAGGGAGCTCGAGGAGTTAAGTAGGGGTTATGCAAGGGCATTGGCACCCTTCATAGGTCCTGAGGTCGATATACCAGCACCTGACGTTGGCACTGACCCACAAATAATGGCTTGGATGGTTGATGAGTACAGCAAAATCGCAGGTCGCAACGTGCCCGGCGTATTCACGGCTAAGCCAGTAATACTATGGGGTAACCCAGTTAGAGAGTACTCAACAGGCTTCGGTGTTGCTGTTTGGGCTAGGGAGGCTGCTAAGAAGCTGTGGGGTGGTATTGAGGGTAAGACCGTGGCTGTTCAGGGATTCGGCAATGTGGGTTACTGGGGAGCATACTGGCTAGAGAAGATGGGTGCTAAGGTCGTTGCAGTGACGGACAGTAAAGGCGGTGTTTATAACCCAAATGGACTTAAGCTGACGGATGTTAAGGCTGTTAAGGATAAGACCGGCACTGTCATGAATTACGACTCACCAGGAACTAGAAAGATAACCAATGACGAAGTCCTGGAATTACCGGTTGATATATTGGTGCCCGCCGCGCTGGAGAACGTAATACACAGGGGCAATGCCAATAATATAAAGGCTAAGCTAATAGTTGAGGGTGCAAACGGACCGACAACCGCTGACGCAGAAAAGATACTCCACTCGAAGGGTGTCTGGATACTGCCTGACCTAGCGGCTAATGCTGGCGGTGTCGTGATGTCATACCTGGAGTGGGTTGAGAACCTGCAGTGGTATTTCTGGGATGAGGAGGAGACAAGGAATAAGCTGGAGAGGATATTACTCGATACATTCAATAGGGTAATGAATAGGTGGAATAAGCTGGGTACGAGCCAGGTAACGATAAGGGAGGCTGCTTACGTAGAGGCTGTGGACAGGATATACAATGCAATGAAGGTTAGAGGCTGGATCTAATGAATGAATCTGAATAAAAGTAAATATAAAAATAGATTTTCCATATTTTAATATAATTCTAATCAATTAAAAATAAATAAATTATTTTAAATAAACACATTATTCTTGACTTAAAATTCACATTATTCCGAATATTGTAATGGAAATCAAAAACAACATAGTGATAGATAAGGTAAGTAAGGATCTAATTGTTCTAAGGTATAACGATACATTGACGAGGTACTTTAAGGCATTATGGCAAATACCCGAGGGAGTTATGTACAATGCACATCTATTTAATTGATGATACGGCAATACTCTTTGACACGTGGAAGAAGAGCTTAGAGCATGATTTCTTTGGCGCCTCTGAGTTCTATGATAGAAATCTGTGACCTGGATTGTGTTGTGATTCACCATATGGAACCAGATCACAATGGATTGATAAAGGCTTTACATGAGAAGAACCCAGGTATCACCCTCATTGAGCGCTCAATGACTAATAAGTTAATGAGGAGTCTCTATGGGATAAGCCCAAATTTAAGGCTGTTAAGGACGGTGAGGTATTGAGTACGAAGGATTATCAGTTAATGTTTATTCACGTGCTATGGCTTCATAGGCCCAAGACCATGTTCATATACATACCCAAATGAAGTCAGTAACACATTAACCCAATAGAGTGAGATTAATCAATACCCAATCAGGACAAAAAACTTAAATTCTAACAAGGCAGCATTGACTTGCCGCCGTAGCTCAGCCCGGTAGAGCGGCGGGCTGTTAACCCTGCAGGAACCCGTAGGTCCCGGGTTCAAATCCCGGCGGCGGCGCCAACACGGTTGTTTTGTTTCGGCCTGTGGGCATTTTAGGTGACGTTCACCACCTATGCGGTTCAGCCTCACCTGTCGCTATTATTTTTAGTCTTTCTATTCCGTTTATCTTCCTTATTATTTCAGCTACGGATTTCGGTACGAGTTTTTCCCACTCAGGGTCGTCCCTAAGCATTAATTCTCTAATCCTTGTGGAATTATATTTCTGCCTATCATAAAGTGGTTGTTGCCTTACCTCGATACCCACCTCCTTGAGTAACATAGCTACGAATGGGTTGCCCGTATAGGCAACTTGAAATGGTGGTACGTACGACCTTAAGTAACCGAACCATGCTGCATTATTTTCAATGTTTGGTATTGGTACGATTATAATCCTCGACAAGTCCACACCACCCTCCCTTAAAGCCTCTCTTAACATCCAAATTCTTTCACCCACGGTGAATGGGTCCTTAATTATGTAATTGAATTGCGCAGAACCAATCACTATTATTAACTCATTAACCTCATTAAGTATATCCTTTACTGCCCAAACATGTCCCCAATGAGGTGGTTGAAACCTACCAATGAAAAGACCCCTAATCATTACATTCACTAATTTCGGTAATATTAAGTCCCCCCTTTTATTACTCACGCAATGGCTGTAATTCTATAGCTATCTATTAAAAACTCGACAGTTGACTAATACCTTAAATCTAGTTAAACTATATACTAGGATAGTATTTAAATAAGTGTTTATTAAGTCGAAAGCGTATGAGTGAGGAGGTTAAGGAGGTTAAGATTGAGACCAGTGGTAAAGTCATTCAAAGTCCTTGCGGACCTATAATTCATGGTCTTGAGGACGTCCTTGTAAAGACCACCACCATAAGTGATATTGATGGTAAAAACGGAATTCTTTGGTATAGGGGTTATAGAATTGATGACTTAGCTAAATACTCAACATTTGAAGAGGTGGCGTATTTAATACTCTACGGTAAATTACCTAATAGGAAGGAGCTTGAAGACTTTAAGGAATTGTTGGCCTCATATAGGGACTTACCCAGTGAGGTTTATTCAATAGTAACTACCTTAGGTAAGGTTAAGGCGCACCCAATGCTAGCCCTAGAGGCCGGTGTGGCCGCCCTGGGTGCCTTTGATGAGAACCCAAACGATTACAGTAAGGAGGCCAATCTCAAGAGGGCTGTTAAACTAACGTCAGCCCTACCAATAATGATAGCCGCACATTACAGAGCCAGTAGAGGTCTTGACCTAGTTAAGCCTAGGAAGGATCTAAGCCACGCCGCTAACTTCCTCTATATGATGTTTGGGAAGGAGCCCGATGAAACATCGACAAAGGCAATAGACCTATACTTAGTCCTCCACATTGATCATGAGGTGCCTGCATCGACATTCGCTACGCTGGTAGCAATATCGACATGGACGGATTTGTATTCAGCTATCGCAGCCGGTATAGCCACACTGAAGGGTCCACTCCATGGTGGTGCCAATGAGGCTGCAATGAAGCAATACCTAGAGATTGGAAGTCCCGAGAATGCTAGGCCATACGTGGAGAAACTACTTGCGGAGGGAAAGAGAGTGATGGGTGTTGGTCATAGGGTGTATAAGGCCTATGATCCAAGGGCAAGGATTTACAAGGAGCTTGTTAGGCAGTTAAGCGAGGTCAAGGGTAATATGACGTGGTATAGGATTGCAGAGGAGGTGGAGAAGGTAGTCCTTGAGAAGTTGGCTCCGAAGAAGCTTTATCCAAATATTGACTTCTGGAGTGGCATAGCCATGTACCTGCTCGGAATACCCTATGAATACTACACGCCAATATTTGCGATGTCGAGGGTGGTTGGGTGGGCTGCGCACGCCATTGAGTATTTAGACCAGCACAGGTTATTTAGACCTAGGGCATGTTACACAGGTCCTCATGACGTACCCTACGTACCCATCGATAAAAGGCAGTGATAGGCCTTCGCTAGTAAAAAGTGTTAAAAGCACTGCATTTCTTAATTTCTTCGATTTCGATGCCTAATGATGAATTATTAAAGGAATTGAAGAATATACAGATTAGCCTAAGAGGATTGGCTGCCCGCGCCGTGATCAATTACATATTAACCGAACTCAACGAAATTAATTCAGTAACTGAGGATGAACTTAACGCTATACTGCGTAACGCCCTAAACCTAGTGGAGATTGAGGAAAGTGATATCCGTAGAGTTAGGGAATTCATTGAGAAGATGATTTATCAATGAGCCTTGTTTACCTAATCAAGTGGAAGGAATGCCTTGATAGTGTTATTAAGAACGAAAATGTAAACATACTCAGTTTAAGTAATGAGGGAGCGCTAGTAATGACTAATGATGATACGAATTTTATGAATAAGGCCCTTGATAATGGATGTACGGCATACGCGAGGTACTATAGATTTAGGGTGATTAAGGCAGGTAATTTAGACGATACTCAAAGGATCATTAAGCCACTCGATATGTGGGTCGAGAATTATATACTTAATATAGTCATTAACCCGTTAAGGCTTAGCACGTTTGATATTGCCAAAATACTTTATGGCTTGAACTTTGAATTGGAGTTGATAAGTGAGGATGATGTTGAGTATACGAAATGATGGGTAAGGGAAAACTCTTATGTTTATAGATAGTAAGTAATATTAAATGGATATCACGAGCTTCATGAATAGGGAAGCGACGCCGGACCTCGAATACCTGGTTGACCCATCACCAACCGAGGCTCTTCGACTCATAAATCTTAGGAAGAGTACCCACGTAATACTCATTTATGGAGACATGACTGCGTTTTACGAAGGTAGGGCAAAGTCGCAACTTGAGGATTTAATGCCTAGGTTGGTCATATCGAAGCCTGATGGGACGTTCATGGTTCATGAATCTAATAAGGAGAAACCCAGGCTTTGGAATCCACCACCATCTACGCTATATGCCTCAATAAATCTCGGCGTACTAACACTCAGGAGTGTTAGGGCAAGCCCTAGGGAGGTGGTTATGGTGGAGATACCTGTGATTAGGTTCGTTAGCGCTGTGAGGCTTGGTATTACGTTGAATTACAGGGTCTTTGGTACTGAGGAGGACTTAGTAAATGCCATAGTAAGTAACCCAAGTATTGTTGAGGATGGACTACAAATAATCGCCAGGGAGTACCATACGATTGTTGGCGATATAGACCTACTGGGTAAGGACTCCAAGGGCAACCTTGTGGTTATTGAATGCAAGAGGAGCCAGGCAGGTCCAGAGGCTGTTAATCAACTTAAGCGTTACGTAGAGCACTTAAGTCAAAAGGAGAGCAAAAACGTTAGGGGTATACTCGTTGCACCCTCAATATCGTCCGCAGCCTACCACTACTTAAGGCAGTACGGACTTGAGTTTAGGCGTGTTGAACCAAAGAGCTTAATTTAGATCATGGTATTGCTGAGAATAGTACTAGGAATACTACGGCGAGGATAACGGACATTATATACCAGCGCAGGGAAAGTATCGTTAGGTCCCTAAATTCCCTATTTCTTCCGTAATTAATCAGCAACAGCGTTAAAAGCAGACCATCTGTTGAGGGTATCGCGATTATGATCGATAGCAATATTGTCTCGGCCATTATTGACACGGCAGTACTGCTTGACACGGCATTCGTGGCAATACCAGCATAGACCCACTGCTCGGCCGTATTCCAAATACCAAAGAGCGGTATTAATGATGGACCTAACGACATCATTAGGTTAGTTAGCTTGTAAGAGAAGGCTGCGACCTGGGACACTGATGATAACTTATTAATCATTGACTCCTCCTGATTAATTTCCTGGTTTACCTGGGATGCGAATTGCTGGCCGGGCTTTACAGCATATCCAAGGAAGTAAGCCGCCAGATAAAGCAACAGTAGTACTAGGAATAGGTATATCCTGAACCTCCCCAACTTGCCTACTATGGAAATCCTTATCCTTTCCTCCTGTGTTAGCATTCATTACTCATTAATCGTGGGCTTTAAAAATGATTACTCTCTCACTTGGTTAATCACGCCTTAAGCACTATGTGCTCAACACTATCCTTATAAGTCCTAGTGATTATACCCTGCTTCTCCAGATTCCTCAGTGCCAGGTCTATGTAGGTGACCTTAACCTTGAGGATCTCATCGCCATACCAATCAACCAACTTATTAATTATCTCATTCAAAGTCCACTCCCTCTTACCACCCTTAGACTCCTCGGTAAGTACCCTCCTTATGAAGTTCGTAGTGTCTTCGGTGATATTCCACGGATAGACAAACCACGTCCAATCCCTAACCTCAATAGCCCAATAATCAGGCTTAAACTTGGCAACCGTCGATATCCACTGAAGGGCTGCTGTCCTTACCTCTACGTTTTTGTTATTACGTTCTATGTGCTCCTTAGCTAATTGTATAGAGTCCCCAGTATCAACTATGTCATCTATCACAAGAACCTTCTTACCGCTTAGATCAACGGATAAGGGGTACTTAATGTATGCCTTCTCAGCGACCTGGGCTGTTGATGGCCAATGAACAACCTGGAGACTTATTAAGTCGGTAATGCCTAAGTAATCGCAGACGAGCCTGGCCGGTGCATAACCACCCCTGGCTATTGCAACTACGATATCCGGTAACCAACCTGAATCCTTTATTTTCATTGATAATACCCTAGCCCACTCGGCTATTTCATCCCAACTAACAAGCCTTATTGGTACCTTAACCACGTTTTTTGATAATTCTCATGACTGATTTATAAATTTCATGCTCACGCTGAGATAATGCATTATTAATGCATTTAAACTTTGATGTTTGCTAATTCGGAAGTGCTTTATGGCAATTAGGTACTACATAATACTTGCGGTGGCGGTGACGGCAATATCCTGGGCATCAATATTAATACTACTGTCTGGCGCCCAACCAATAGCCGTGGCCTTTTGGAGGACTGCGATAGCTGCAGCAGTATTATCGCCACTACTTATAATTGAAAGAAAGAATAACGCCTATGCGCCATCAATTAATGAACTGACACTAATGGTAGTTAGCGGTATTGCATTGGCGACGCACTTCATGACCTGGATTGAGAGCCTATACCTAACCACGGTAGCCGCAAGCACCACGCTGGTCTCAACATACCCAATATTCACATTGGCAATGGGTAGATTAATAGGTGAGAGGGTTGGCAAGCGATCAATAATAGGCACCTTAACCGCCTTCCTAGGCATTGTATTAATTACAGTACCTGAATTTTACGTGAACACAAAGGCCCTAATCGGTGATCTACTCGCGTTGGCTGGTGCCGTGTCTGGTGCTGTGTATTTCCTAATCGGTAGGTTCATCAGGGTTAAAGCATCTTTGGCGACATATACCGTGCCTGTTTACAGCGTTTCAGCAGTAACGACGTTAATTGTTGGCTTAATAATGCACACTAGGTTCTGGCCCTATCCACTGTATACCTGGTTCTACATATCAATGATCGTACTTGGCCCAATGCTACTTGGTCATACATTATTGAATTACTCCCTTAGGTATTCAAGGGCCATAACCGTAACCACATCGACATTGGGAGAGCCAATTGGTGCCTCATTACTTGCATTCGCGATATTTCACCAGGTTCCTCAGGCATTAACCATAGTTGGTATTGTCATCACACTACTTGGTATTTACATGGTTGTTTCTGAGGAGGTTCATGGAGGGACTTAAGTGTGGATTAGGTAAATTAATTAGTTCTTTTCTTTCCTCCTTTAAGTGGGAATTCTGTGGATTGCGTTGTAATAGTCGATTCGCGTGAGTACGAAACAGCTGAGGAGGTCGTTAAATGGATTAAGAGGTTAGGCTGTAATGTCATTCCTCGTAAACTCGACATTGGCGATTACGTATTACCTAATAATGTTGGTGTTGAGCGTAAGAGGGCCATGGACTTCATATCGTCAATAGTTGATGGCAGATTATTTGAGCAGAGCAGGGAATTACTCCGTGCATTCGATAGGGCCTACATAATTATTGAGGGCGATTTATGGAGGGCCATTAATAGGAGGGATGTACATAGGCACTCAGTACTTGGCGCATTGAGTACGTTAATTGACATGGGTATTAGGATCCTGTACACGCCTGATGAGGAGGGTACGGCTTATGTCCTGAAGTCCTTGGCAGAGAAGGCGGGAAGTAGGGGTATCAAGACAATACCTATTAAGAGAAGCGAAACGATTAGGGATGCTCAGATTCAATTCCTATCATCATTGCCTGGCATAGGTCCAAAGAGGGCTGAGGCATTATTGAAAGCCTTTGGAACTCCACTCGACGCACTGAATAATTTAGGGCAGTGGACCAGGAGGGTTGATAATATTAATGAGGGCATAGTTAGCATTGTTAGGAAGGTATTAACTACGAAGTATGGTGACGAAGAAAATGGCACAGTCATTCCAATAGACGAGGCCATTAAGGAAATGAGTGAGGGTAAAAGCGATACCGATAATAGAGAGAATAAAAAGGTTGGAGATAGTATTAATAATAGGCGCAATATAACGGATTTCCTCGGTGATAAATAATGGTAATCACATGCCCATACTGCGGCATGAATAACTGGGCAATGGTGCAATTCCTAAGTAGAAGGGGTAGTGAGAACTTCATAATTGCATGCCGCTGTAATAACTGCGGCAAGATTTTTTATTTATATAAGACGAAATTCGCAACATTAACCTATAAATTAGAAGATATAGGTCTTTAAAACACATGTAATTCCTTACATGTAAAAAGAGGAAAAATCCTTAAATATTAATCCCTAAAGAAGATCATTAATGCCGGAATTACCACTGGCACCAATAGATAGAATTTTCCATAAGGCGGGTGCTGAAAGGGTTGGTGAAGATGCAATACAAGCATTGAGAGATATCCTTGAGTATATTGCGTTTGATATAGCATCAAAGAGCATAGAATTAGCGAGACATGCTGGAAGAAAGACAGTAACAGCTGACGATGTTAAAACAGCAATTAGAATTCTCAGATGTATACCTGCGCCAACATCATAATGCCACTATTTAAATATGAAATATAATTAAATTTATTTATTTTAATTATTCATTACTCGCTTGATCTATCTGCATAATTAACAATGTACCTCCTCGGCTTAAGGACACTAACGATGTAATTAAATGCCTTATCGGGCATGCTGTGATCACCACACGTGTATACGTCAACCGTGGCAAACCTATAGACTGGCCATGTGTGTATTGCTATGTGGCTCTCCACAACTAACGCCAACACGCTCACCCCCTCCTTATCACCATTTATGAACTTCCATGACTTGACTTCGACTAAGTGGACATTGGCTATCTCGGCAGCCTTTATTACCAATGACCGTAGGAATTTCTCATCACTTAGAATGTTCGGGTCAACCCCGTATAAATTACCATACACGTGCTTACCGATCACCCCATTTAACCTTTCGTACTCCAATTGGGATGTTGTAGACATGGCTTTGGGTTCTAAGACCTCGGTATAGGCATGCCTTTAAATTCTTTTCCTTTAAATAAAAGAGGGAGATATGAATGCGTCCGTGCCCTATGTGCCTACACCACGTGACGTTGCCATTGAAATGCTTAAGTTAGCAAATGTGAGGCCTGGGGAGGTCGTTGTAGACCCAGGCGCTGGTGAATGCGGTATCATTATATTGGCGGTTACGATGTTCAATGCCGTTGGAATAGGTATTGAGATTAACCCAGCCCTGGTCAGGTCCTGCATTGAGTCCTTTGAGAGAATGGGATTGAGGGGTAAGGCATATATCGTATGGGGTGACCTATTTGACTTTGATTATTCAATAGCCGACGTCGTGACATTGTACTTAGGCAGTGATGTTAATGAGAAGTTAAGGCCTAAATTAAGTAGGGAGCTTAAGCGTGGATCCCGTGTAGTTAGCCATGATTTTGAGGTGCCTGGCTGGCGGCCTATAAGTACTATCGATGTTAATGGACCATTTAGAACACACAGAATTTATTTATATATCATTTAAATGATGAAACCCCGTGGATTATAGCAATGATTTAACGGAATTATTAGGTGCATACTTAGTACCACTTAAGGGAATTGAGGAAATATTAAGTAAGGGTGATAAGGGCAGTAAGTTACTGGTCGAAACTCCCCTTGGATTTAAGAATGTTGGGCTAGAGGTTGTACGGTATCTAAATAATAAGGGCTATAGGGCATATTTAAGCGGTCAGAATGTTTGGGGAGCCTGTGATTTCTCGGTGGTGGGTGATTATCAATACGTAATTCACCTAGGCCATGCCTTACCACCCAATATTTTTCGTATAATAAGTAGTAATTTTAGGTTAAGGAGGAGTGAATTTAATGATGTTATTATCGTTGAAATTGAGAATGGACCCACGGTGCTATTCTCGGCTATTTACTACGAACCAAAGCCTGAATTATTAAGTAAGGCTAAGGATGCCCTTAGTAATTTCATTAGGTCAGGCATTAATCCTTTCATAGCATATTCATTACCGTATAAGTTATATGCCCATGAAATTGCTAAGATACTTAACGCACCAATAGCGCCTGGCCCCATAACTGGTTGCTTCATACAATTTCCAATACCGAACACGATCCTATTCATAGGCTCTGGGTACTTTTACCCATTAACGTTTAAGTTACTAAGGCCTCAAACCACCGTATACCTATTCGACGTTTTTAGGAGTGTGATTGAGAATGTAGATAATGTATACCGCAGGTACTTGGCTATGAAGGTTAAGGCAATTCAGGATTTCGATAATGCGAGGTCCGTGGGTATCATCATCTCAAGAAAGCCTGGCCAATATAGGCCTGACTTAATTGAGGCGTTGATTAATAGGTTAAGGAGGTTGGGTAAGGAATTCGTAATTATTGATTTGAATGAGGTCTCGCCTGACTATGTTAATAACTTGCCTGCGGATGCCGTGGTAAATACGGCATGTCCGAGGATTGGCATTGACGATCTTGATAGGTTTACGAAGCCTGTCGTTAATGCTGGTGATGTCCTTAAGGTGAATTCACGTGATTTGAGTAATTTATTGGTGTGGTGATGCAGTGTTTAATCTTCATGGGAAAGAAAGGTTTTTATAGAAGTGCTTTACGGAGTCGCCGATGAGCAGCGGTACACAGGCATATCTAGCACAGATCGGCGGTGTGCCAGTACTGGTATTGAAAGAGGGAACTCAAAGGGCCTTTGGTAAGGAGGCAATGAGAATAAACATAATGGTTGCCAAGGCTGTCGCTGAGGTTATGAAGTCGACACTCGGTCCTAAGGGCATGGATAAGATGCTCATTGACAGCCTTGGTGACATAACAATAACAAATGATGGAGCAACAATACTTGATGAGATGGATGTACAGCACCCAATTGGTAAGTTACTTGTTGAGATTGCTAAGACTCAGGATGATGAGGTTGGTGATGGAACAACAACAGCCGTAATACTAGCCGGCGCATTACTTGAGGAGGCGGAGAAATTGCTTGATAAGAATATACACCCAACAGTCGTTGTTTCAGGATTTAAGAAGGCACTTGATGTTGCAACGGAGCACTTAAGGAAGATCGCAGTCCCTGTGAAGAGGGATGATGTTGCAACGCTTAAGAAGGTAGCATCCACGGCAATGCACGGAAAGATTAGTGAGACGGTTAAGGACTACTTCGCCGAGCTCGCCGTTAAGGCCATGTTACAGGTAGCTGAGGAGAGGAATGGAAAGTGGATTGCCGACCTGGATAATGTGCAGATTGTTAAGAAGCACGGTGGCGCCCTTGAGGATACGCAGCTGGTCTATGGTATTGTGATTGATAAGGAGGTTGTCCACGCAGCCATGCCCAAGAGGGTTGTTAATGCAAAGATCGCCTTACTTGATGCACCGCTTGAGGTTGAGAAGCCAGAGATCGATGCGGAGATTAGGATTAACGACCCCAACCAAATAAGGGCGTTCCTTGAGGAGGAGGAGAACATACTGAAGTCCTACGTTGACAAATTCAAGGCACTTGGGGTAAATGCCGTCTTCACGACGAAGGGCATTGACGACATGGCTCAGTACTACCTGGCAAAGGCTGGCATCCTAGCTGTTAGGAGGGTTAAGAGGAGTGACATTGAGAAGTTAGTAAGAGCAACCGGTGGTAGGCTAGTGACTAATATTGAGGATATGACGGAGGCAGACCTAGGCTTTGCAGGTCTTGTTGAGGAGAGGAGGGTTGGAGATGAGAAGATGGTCTTTGTTGAGCAGTGCAAGAACCCGAAGGCAGTAAGTATATTGATTAGGGGTGGCTTCGAGAGACTCGTTGACGAGGCCGAGAGGAACCTAACCGATGCGCTCAGCGTGGTTTCTGACGTCATTGAGGAGCCCTATGTACTACCTGGCGGTGGAGCACCGGAGATGGAGGTTGCCAAGGTCGTTAGGCAATTCGCGGCTAAGGTTGGCGGCAGGGAACAGTACGCGGTGGAGGCCTTTGCAAATGCTGTTGAGGTAATACCAAAGACACTAGCCGAGAATGCAGGTCTTGACGCAGTTGACGTATTAACAGAGCTAAGGCACATACATGAGAGTAAGGAGGATGGCTGGAAGTACGGTATTAACGCCTTCACGGGCAAGGTTGCCGATATGTGGTCCATTGACGTAATAGAACCATTAACCGTTAAGTTACAGGCATTGAAGGCTGCCGTTGAGGCCGCCACAATGGTACTGAGGATTGATGAGATAATTGCCGCTAGCAAGATTGAGAGTGAGAAGAAGGAGGAGAAGAAAGAGGGCGAGGAGAGCAAGAGCGAGAGTTCCTCAAGTTCACTTGATTAATATTAAAAGTACGAAGCTCAATAAAACGCTTAAAATCATCATTGCAAAAATTACGTACGTATTAACATTAATATTAAATTCCCTCCTTATCATTCTCACGAATATCATAATCACTACTGATATTATTACCTGTATCGAGATTATGAAGGTAATATTCCAATGAATCCCAAGGTATTGAAGCGACTTCGCTACCGCGGGTATCGCGAAAAGAAGAACGTAATAACTAAGCATTGCTGTTCTTAAACCCCTACTCAATGCACTAATTACTACCTTATCACTTGCGTATCTAAGCGCTAATACGTACCTGGCAAGGCTCGCTTCACTCATTGAGAGATTACCCTGTAATTCCCTGGATAGTAGAGAATCGAGGATATCACCGCTAGCATCATATAAAGACCTAAGTAGATAGATCCACCTACGTGAATCATCAGCCCCAAGAACGCTCATAATCAACGACCCATCACCACTTAATAATTCGCTAATGAAACCATCCCTAGCATTCATGGAATTCAGCAACTCATTATTGAGTCTCCCCTTAAACCTAAGGAATAATCTCCTAATAATGAGGGTCATGAATGTTACAAAGATTGGTATGAGAAGTGAGAGGTATGGGTTTACCAACGTGGAGAATATGAATAGGGCTATGGGGCCTATCGATGTGATACCAACAATTATTGTTAGGGACTTATCAAGTGAATCGATTATTTCCTGAGCCCTTGCCCTGGCGCTGCCCAGTAAGTATTCATTTAGGCTCATTGCCACCACCATTACTCAATAATTTGTTTAATTGAATTGAATACTCAACATAGTCGTCATTAATAACGCGGTTCAACCTCGTTATTACACTAACTACGGCACTGACTTCCTGCTGTCCTGGATTGAAGCTCTTCGGATAAGTAATGGACTTAACCCTACGTACCGAACCAACCCTTTCCATGGATACCAACACGAATTTACTAAGGTCGATTAATTCACTTAATGAGAAGGCCCTTAACCTATTCATCAGCGCCTCACTACTATCTGCATGTGTAGTGCCTAATACCTGGAGACCTGCATTAACACCGTGAATTAAAGCCTCGAAATGGTCCCTATCCCTCAATTCACCAATGATTAATACACCATAACCCCTATGTAGTGACTTAAGTACCTCCTCAGTCTTGCCAATTATTGACTTAATTTTAATACTTGGTGTCGGTAGTTCCAGGGATTCATCCGTCTCATCAATGTAGATCCTCCTCAAGTTCAGAGGTAGCGCCATATCCAGTGCATTTAATAGTGTTGTTTTGCCGCTTGATGGTGGACCCATTATTAAGATGCTAAACCCATTGCGTAATGCCACGATTAATTTACCTGCTTCTTCAGTACTTATCGAGCCTGAATTTATTAATTCATTAATTGTGAACGGCTTTTTATGAAGCCTAACATGCACGGACAAACCCTCAACCAAGGGCCACCTATCCACAGAAATTCTAAGTCTCTTGTTACTTATCATAATCGAGAACTTACCACTTGGGTTGTCCACAGAAACCCTAACACCACTTATGTTCGCAATCTTAAGAAACTGCTTCGCAATTGCTTGAGCGTCAGCATTAACAACCCTGCAGATACCATGCTTGCTGTGGTTAATGTATATGGAGTCCTGGGTTATGAATATATCCTCAACCTCCTGATCCAGGATTACCGGCGCTAAGTCACCCAAGCCTAAACTAGCTAATACTAATGATGACCTAAGCATGGGATCTTTAATGAATAGGGATAGGAATTTCTCCCTCGATAATAGCAACGATGATAGGGAATACTCATTATTAGGAACAACCCTACTCACTAATTCAATTAGGTAATCTAAATAATCATTGCTGACCTTATGAAGTTCCACCGTGCATTCGCTATCCTTGATTATGAGATTGAAAGATAGGGCAATGGATTTATTAATCATTGATTTAGCATTATCAACTACTAATGAGAAATCGTCCATTGTAATGACAGAGCCCTCCTTAAGCAATTCTATTCTTAAATGAGACTTAACACTACCCTTAATTAGTAAGTTAAGGAGTCTATTTATGAACTCCTTATTATCGCCTGACTTACGTATGGCATTAAGCAGAGATCTTAAATTTGCCAGCTCGCAGGTACTTAATGCTTCGATTGCGTCAACATCAACCCTACCCTCCATGGCCATGTTTGAAAGATTCCTCGTGAAATCGCACTTACCAATTAATGGGCATTTAATGCAGTTCAGGACTTGATGAGAGATCACTAATCTAGTCAATAGTGATTCCTTGCCATCAGTTATGCTTAGTGAGGATGTGAGGATTCTCATGATTTCACCAATTATGAAGAATGCATTCTAATTAGGGCATAACTTACGTGCGTAATCCCTCAGGGTATATGGGCTAACCTGTACGGCCTTAGCCACATCCTCAACCCTAAACCTATGACCAAGCCTCTTACTCACGCAATAAATAATGGCAGCGGCAAGTATAGGTGGGCTTCTTGACTGAATAATGGATTTCTTCAATGAGTTCAGGAATTTTTCAGCCTCAGGGTAGATCGTGACCCAGGAATCACCAAATAATTTAATAAGTCCTGACTTTATATGCGATAAAATCCTATCCTTCAGGCTATACCTGACTCCAACAATGGCTAGGGAATCCCTTATCGCTTCAAAGGTTAGTTTATGGCCATTTGACCTACACGTGTTTATCACTTGCTTAGTACTTATGGGCAGGTTATGTGATAATATCACATGTAGTATTGCGGCAATTGCTGCCTCGTAATATGTTGCCGATGAAAGATCCTTATTTGCCAGGATCTTCTTAAAAATGAGCTTAGCCTCCTCAATATACTCATCACTAATGCCGAAGGTTCTTGCTATGAACAACATACAGTCATAAGCCCTATACATTGAATAACTCTCACGTCTTACCCTGAACAACTCATTTATCGCCCTCAACCTCCTATAGACACTAAGTTTCACCTCGCCACTTTTTCTCACGCTCTTCTCAATGGATTTCCATATTGGTGTTAAGTCAATCTCTTCTCCATCTATTAAGGGTGATGATTGTGTATACGTATCGTAAACGTACACAGAACCAGCCACAGTGCCGCAATCCATACATACATATTGTCCATCCCTCTCAATTATTCTTGAACTTCCACAGTAGGGGCATTGCATGGCGTAGTGATTTCCATTCTCGTTATTAATAAGTCCAGTGCTTATATGCTAAATAGCTCAGGATTATTAAACTCCGGTGGGGTGTGAGAGTTTACTGAAACTTTTAGCCTACTTTAACACCTTCAAACCAATATAGACCTTCTCGCCAACCTTAACATCATTTTTAAAATTATTAACGTCCATTATCAAGCCCCCTATCGATATCTTAATAATGTTTCCACCCACGTAATATACAACACCATTCATGTAGACATCCCAATTCGAGGCATAGTTTGGGTCCTTTTCATTACTAATACTAACCTTAACGTTATCTCCCTGCTTAATATCAACACCAATGACATCCCTCGGATATTCAAGGGCTAGGGATACGCCAGACTCACTACTCATTTCAAGCCTTACAATGCCCTTATAATCCGTACCCTTAACATTCATTACCCTGAAATCACCACTTAACTGCATCGTTCTACGGTAAGGAAAAATACTAAAAAAGCTTATCTTATGTAATCCTGATTAATTATGTCGTTACTCGCTGATGCAGCCAGGAGGTTTAATGCGGAATTACTTAACATGGTTAATAAGGAGGTTAGGGTGACCACGAGCACGGGCACGACATATCAGGGAATGCTCGTCGGCATTGACAGCTCGTTAAATATAATGCTTGTGGATGCCGTCAACAATAAGAATGAGAGGTTCTCACGGGTCTTAATAATGAGCCACGCCATAGTAGATATAGTGCTTGTCCAGGAGTTTGTGGATCTTAGGGAGTTCGCTAGATATATAGATAAGTATTTCCCCGGCATGGTTAAGTACATTGAGGAGGCAAACGTGGTTCAGGTTGGTAATGTTAAGGTGACCACAGCCGGTGTTGAGGGTTCAGGACCATTGGCTAAGCGTGTTAAGGAGTTATTTGATGAGTTTATGTCTAAACGAAGGGCCTAATTAATGGGTATGAGCGTAAAATCACGTGATGAATATATTTTTAGAGTGATTCTATCCTTTGTAGTAGTCCCTGAATGTCCTTTGAAATACTTGATAAGGATTTGGCAGGGAGGATTGGTAGGTTGAGGACTAGGTCCGGCGTTATCGAGACCCCAGCCCTATTCCCAGTGATAAATCCCGTGAAGCAGGTGGTGCCGTTAAGCGATATTGCGGACATAGGCTTCAACCAGGTAATAACCAATGCTTACCTACTCAAGAGACACTATGGCGACTTAGTTAGGGAGGTTGGCGTGCATAAACTTCTTAATTGGGATAAACCCATTATGACTGATTCAGGCGCATACCAATTACTCATGTATGGTAGGGTTGAGGTATCACCAGACGAAATTCTCAAGTACGAGATTGACATAGGCACAGACATAGGCGTTATACTCGACATACCAACCCAATGGGGTAGGCCTAAGGAGGCCGTGGTTCTTGAGGTTGAGGAGACCCTAAGGAGAGCCAGGGCAGCCCTTACGAAGGCTAGGATATGGGACCCCGAACATAGGATGCTGATAGTGGGTCCGGTACAGGGCGGTGATAAGCTCGACATACTCAGCTACTCAGCTACTAAAATGAGTGAACTAAACTTTGATATCTATGCCATTGGAAGCCCAACAACACTCCTTGAGGAGTATGAATTCTCAACAATAATGAGGATGATAGCAGTGGTGAAGGAGAAATTACCGCCAGGCAAGCCCGTGCACCTCTTCGGGGCTGGGCACCCGTTGATACTGCCCTTTGCCGTTGCCATGGGCATTGACCTATTTGACTCGGCCAGTTACGTGCTTTATGCCCGTGATGATAGGCTAATCCTCAGGGACAGGACTGTGAGACTTAGTGAGGTTAAGGTTGATAAGATACCCTGTAATTGCCCCGTGTGTAGGAAGTACACGGTTAAGGAGTTAATGAGCATGAATAAGGCTGAGCGTGAGAGGTTATTGGCGATTCACAACCTATATGTGCTTTGGGAGGAGATTCAGGAAATTAAGGCTAGGATTAAGGAGGGAACCCTTTGGGAGTACCTCGAGGAAAAGGCTGGTGGTGATGCAAGGGTTAAGTCGGCATTATTGGCCCTGAGGAGGGGGTTAAGGGCTTTATTAAAGGTAATACCAGACGAGTCAGGACGTGTTAGGGCATTGCACATAACATCTGTGGAATCACTACATAGACCTGAGGTCATTAGGCATGTTGAGAGGCTCCTTAATAATTATGAGCCGCCCCAAGGATGCGTGGTCATGGTATTACCGGGTGAGCTCCTTGATAGGCCATACATAAGGGATTCACTAGTTTACTGGCTAATAGACCAATTATCAACTAGTAACCTACTTGGTAAGGTTCATGTGGTGATAAACAACCCAGTCCTGGGTCCAATACCCTATGAAATAAGTGAGATATATCCATTATCACAACATGAGTACCCAGAACCAACCCCAAACCACATGCGCTCACTATCTCATTACCTACTGCGTAAATACCTATCGAAACTACGGAATAGGGGGTTCACGGACATAATAATCATAGTGAAGGAAAGCCGTGGAAAAATAATGAACGAGTTAGTAAACCTGGGCTTTAGAGGTGTGACGGTACTCGAGGCTGGATCAAGGCAGGAATTATACTCATTAATGCCCTGGGTCATTAAGGAGGTAAGCGGTATTCAATGTGGCAATCAGATGTAGTGGGGAGGGCCTTCCCTACGCTTCATACTCTCCTGTAACTCCTTAATCTCCCTATCAATCATGTCAGCTAGCTCTTTCAGCCTACTGACGTCAACTTCAACGCCGGTTAATTCCTTTAGGAACTGAATGGCAACAATAGCCGCATTAGGATCTGCACGGAACGGCTCGGCATATGGTAATATGGAGATCGCCGGTATGCCCAACCTCTCAAACTCATTCATTAACAAAGCCAGTGGCCCCACCATTGCGTAATTAAGCTCCATAAGCTTAACCCCACCCAGGGAATGCCTATTCCTGTACTCCGTGGTTACGGCAACCCTTAACTGATCCGAATCTTCACCCCTCAACCTATTATCAAGCCCACCAAATAATATGGCCTCCTTAAAACCGTTAATATACACCCAACGGGCGAGTGTCCTAACCACATCATGGGCATACTTAGTCATGAAATCACCATCCCAATGAATTATGGAAATTGTAAAGTCAGTACCTGGGCAGTAATAAATCTCGCCAGGTGTTGAGAGTATATTCGTACTAATGATGTATGCACTCAATGGCGGTTCCCTGGGCATCTCTATAAACCCAACTCTACGGCAGTTAAGGGCGTTTGATAGGTGTTGGACGACTAAGTAACCAACCATGCCTATACCTGCGAATCCCGTTAGGAAGTATATGGGCCTCAGTATTGGTTCCATTACATTAATCCTTACATTGCTCACGGCAATAATAATGCCTAAACCAGTTATTAAAAGCATTAGCATTACGTACATAACATAAGATTTTAAAGGGGGTTTAGAATACGGCTTATCAATGGGACGAGTAAGACCAAGGTATATCAAGAGCCTTGCCAGGAGATTGCTTGAGGTTTACCCAGATAGGTTTAGTGATGATTTTGAGACGAATAAGAAGGTGGTTGCTGAGTTGGCGGATATACCGAGTAAGACAGTTCGCAATAGGGTTGCTGGCGAGATAACGAGGATGATAAAGAGAATGAAGGCTAGTGCTGAGGAGAAACCCGAGGTTGAGCTGGAAGGGCAATAAAGGTTTATTAAGACCATACTATCTTTGTTCTTGTATGTCGTGGTTCGAGGATATTGATAATTGGTTCAAGAGGATCCAGAAGTACTTTGAGGAGCTTGAGCGTGAGATGGAGGAAGAAATGGAGAGGATGATGAGAGGTGTCACGCCAGAGGAGGAGAAGCGTGGGGGCAGGGCGAGGCCTAAGTACTATTACTATGGCTTTGAAATATCCATAGGCCCGGATGGTAAGCCGAGGATTAAGGAGTTCGGTAATGTTAGGCCTAGGGGCGAGAGACCGATTATTGAGGAGGATATTGAGCCGTTGACCGACGTTATTGAGGAGGAGGACTCAATAAAGGTTATAATGGATATGCCGGGTGTTGATAAGGATAAGATAAGTATTAGGGTTACTGAGGATGGTAGGAAATTAATCATAAGTGCCAGGGACAGTGACAGGAAGTATTACAAGGAGGTTGACCTGCCTGCCGAGGTTGATCCAAGCCAGTCAAAGGCTACGTATAGGAATGGGGTATTAACTGTGGAGTTGAAGAAGAAGAGCACCAGGAAGAGTGGGTTCGAAATTAAGGTTGAGTAATCTCTCTTAGTAAATCCTTAAAACTTAAATTTCCGGACTACGTTGTGCCATTTGGTGGTGAGGGTGACCAACCTGGAAATGCTAGGAGAAGGTGGGTCATAGGCTCTGCGTGGCCGTACATCTACGCAGTACCTCACTTAGGTAATTTAATTGGTTCCGTATTATCCGCCGACGTCTTCACTAGATACCTCAGGCTCAGGGGGGATGACGTTGTTTTTGTGTCGGGCTCTGATGAGCATGGTACACCAATTGAGGTTGAGGCGTTGCAGTTGGGTGTGAAGCCGAGGGAATTGACCGATAGGATGCACGAGATTGTGAAGAGGCTGTTCGAATTATGGGAGATTAGTTTCGATAATTACACGAGGACTGAGTCACCAGTGCATAGGGAGTTCGTTAAGGAGTTCTTCCTGAAGCTTTACAGGAATGGCTATGTATTCACTAGGGAGGATGAAGTGCCCTACTGCCCGAAGGACAGGATTTACCTGCCTGACAGGTTTATAATTGGCACATGCCCATATTGTGGTTATGATAAGGCCCGCGGTGATCAATGTGAGAATTGTGGTAGGTTACTCGAACCGAGGCTCTTGATAAACCCGAGGTGCGCAATATGCGGTTCTAAGCCCATTTGGGTTAAGACCAGGCATTGGTATTTGGACTTAACGAAGCTTGAGGATAGGGTTAGGAAGTACGTGGAGGGGAATACCGCGTTACCTGAGAATGCCAAGCAGATGAGCCTTGGGATGCTTAAGGAGGGTTTGAGGCCGAGGGCTATCACTAGGGATAATAAGTGGGGTATTGAGGCTCCATTTCCAGGTGCTGATAATAAGACGATATACGTGTGGTTTGAGGCGGTGCTTGGCTACATATCGGCGACTATTGAGTACTTCAGGGGTAAGGGTAATGAGGATGAGTGGAAGAGGTATTGGTTTGATCCGAATACGCGGGTCGTATTCTTCGTGGGTAAGGACAACATACCATTCCACGTAATACTACTACCCGCAATGCTCATAGCCTCTGGGGACCCATATGTAATGCCCTACACCACCGCATCAACTGAGTACTTACTATTTGAGGGTAAGAAGTTCTCCAAGAGCCAGAGGATTGGCATTTGGATTGATGAGGCATTGGCGCTAATGCCAGTTGATTATTGGAGATTCGTATTAATTTACCAGAGACCCGAGGGCAGGGATACGAGCTTCGCATGGCACCAGGCACTTGAGGTCATAAACTCCATATTGAATGACGTAATCGGCAACTTCATACATAGGGTACTCACATTCATAAGCACCAGGTTCAATGGCGAGGTACCAAGTGGCTCGCTTAGGGATGTCGATGTTAAGTATAGGGATGAGGCCCTTAGTCACTTCAGGAGTTCTGAGGAGCATTACGAGAAAATCGAGCTTAAGGACGCGTTAATGGAGGTCGTGGAGATCGCCAGGGTTGGTAATAGGTACTTGAATGAGAGACAGCCCTGGGAATTAATAAAGAGTAATAGAGATGAGGCGGGCGCCGTCATACTCAACGCCCTACACATGGTTAAGGCCCTATCAATTGGTCTATGGCCTGTAATGCCTAGGTCAATGGAGGACCTGTGGTCGATGGCTGGTTTCGGTAAATTAACGTGGAGTGACGCCTACGAACCACCGAGACCGGGCACCAGGGTCAGTAATGTGAGGCCTCTTTTCAGGAAGATTAGTTATGATGAGTTTAAGGCAATGATGAGGAGACTGGATGAGATAAGGGATTCGAAGGATAAGGGCAGGTACCCATGGGAGCAGGTATACCTTCCCAACCAGTGAGGAGGTAATACGTGGGGAATACCTGTGGGGTTTCATGGTAATAAAAATAAGTTGCGGGACTCGCTGATAAGTTAATGGCCGTACTAACGAGGGATGAAATACTAAAACTCGTCAAGAGCGGGGTCCTATCAATCGAGCCCTTCACCGAGGATGTTGTTAGGGAGAATGGGCTTGACCTTAGGGTTGGGACTGAGTACGCCATATACGCCTTTGATGGGCAGGTAATAGACCCATGCGAACTGGAGAGTGCGAGGCACCTATTTAGTATTGTTGAGGCTAAGGATGGCAGGATAGTCATACCGCCAAGGAGCTTCGCGCTACTAACCACCATGGAGTACGTGAAGTTCCCAAGGGATGTGGTCGGCTTCTGCAACCTACGCTCAACCCTGGCTAGGTACGGCTTAAGCGTACCACCAACAATAATAGACGCGGGCTTTGAGGGCAACGTAACAATCGAGGTAATAAACAACAGCGGCAACTACATGGTCCTTAGGCCAGGCATGAGATTCCTACACGTGGTTTTAGTCAAGGCAATCGGTGAGGCGAAGTACCTGGGCAGGTACCTGGGGCAGAGGGGAGTCACACCGCCGAAGGGCATGAAGGGTGAGTGCTGAGTTATGGCGTGTATTTAACGACTTCCATACCAAAGACGCCAGCTATGGTCTCCAACTCCCTAACTACATTCCCAGGTATTATGACGTGGTGGTTATACGGCGCCAGCCTAAGGATTACCGATGAGTTAATACCGAGGTCGAGTATTGCCTGTGTCCTGCACATCCTATCGCTCAGTAGACCTGACTCAACAACCCTGGCGCTGAATATGCCCATCCTCCTGAAATCGCTTGAGACCGAAACCCCAGTCACATCATTAAACAGCAACCTGCCAGTCAAGCCATAGTTAAACCCAGACTCAAAGTGGGTTACGACACTGGCATCCCTGATCATGTTAAGGGCTATGGTGCAATGAGCCATTGTGACCCTACTGCCCTCAATGTGGTTCGTATTCGCAATCCAACCACTATAGCCAGTCAACTCCCGAGCAATGACCATCGAGAACAAAGCCCTCAGGTCAGCCTCGCATGCCGCTATCAACCCCTCCTCATTAAGCCTAGCCAACGCCAAACATGGCGTGACCCCATGCTTAATTAGGTATGGGAAGCAGTTAATGGCGAAGGCATCGTACTTACCGTAGAGACTACGCATGGCAGCATAAATCTTACCAACATCCCTAAGCCTCTCATCACTGACCTCAAACCTAGCCCTACCTTTAATGTAATTCATGAACTCTACGGCCAATTTCTCATCAGCATTATTAATCATGTCCTCAAGGCTCTCCATAGGTACGGCATCAACCCTAGCCTCAAACCTATCCTCAAAGGTCCTAGCCACACTATCCTTAGCCCCAACACCAAGCAAGGCAACCCTAATACCGAGTATGGAGGCTATGGCCCTGGCAATCCTAAGTGCATGGTCAATACGACCCAAGTCCTTAAGATGAAGTATCCCCGAGTCAATCCCAACCTCACTAAGTAGAGCCCTTGCGTCAAGGGCCGAGGCAAGGCTATTAAGACCTGGATGAGAAACAAGCAGTAACCTACGTAGACCATAATCCTCAGCGAACTCCCTAACAAGGCGACTAACACCACCTGACAGTATTAAGGCGACGACGAATGTATTACTAATGTTCAATCCCCTTAACTCATCAGTACTTGATACGATCCTATCAACACCCTCAATAGCGGGTAGCCTGTTCCTATGTAGTGGTGAGACGAAGCCCAGTACAACGATCCTCCTCATACACCTAATAATTCTCAAGGGCCTTCATAAACAGTTCTGGGTCAATATTGCCGCCGGTAACCATTACAACGACCTTCTTACCCACCAACTGATTCCTCAACTTCATGGCAGCAGCCAACGCAGCAGCACCCGCAGGCTCCGCAACCTGCCCAGCGTTAAGGGCTAATTCCTTAATGGCCCTGAGCATCTCATCATCACTAACAAGAACCACATCATCAATCCTACCCCTCAATATGCTGAACGGCAACTCATAAGCCCTAGCCGTGGCCAAGCCCTCGGCAATAGTCCTAGCGTAACCCGTGGAGACCAACCTACCCTCCTTAAGCGATAGGTAAACGCTCGGCGCGCCCTCCGCCTGTACGCCTATGACCTTAATTGATGGGTTAACAGACTTATAAACAATCACGGCACTCGAAGCCCCCGAGCCACCGCCTATTGGGTTAATCACCACATCAACGTCGGGCAGGTCCTCAATAACCTCTAGATGCATTGTACCAACCCCCGGGTAGAGTAGCGGCTCATTGGTACTATGCACGAATAGCAAGCCCTCCCTATTGGCAAGGCTCATTGCGTAGTCCAAGGCCTCATCAAACACCTTACCGTGAAATACTATCTCGGCGCCCAGGTCCTTCAAAGCCTCAACCTTAACCCTAGACACGCCCTCAGGCATTACAATCACGACCCTAGCACCGATTAACTTACCGGCGTAGGCAACGGACTGCGCATGATTACCCGTGGACGCCGCAATTAATCCCTTCCTCTGCGCCTCATCCCTCCTAACCATCGCGAAATACACACCACCCCTAACCTTAAACGCCCTGGTTGGCTGAAGATTCTCAAGCTTCAGGTAAACATCAAAGCCAAGCAACCTAGATAACTGACGTGAATAGACGAGGGGAGTTCTCGGCAAGTACCTAATAATCACCTGCCTAGCTCTATAAACGTCCGACAACGAAAACATTAGAAGCATTAACGCTACGCCCTTAATAAGCCTTACAACCCGCGGTGAAGCCCTGTTGAAATTTAAACAGAACATTAGGTAACGTTACAATGCATCACTCTATTTGGTTCCTACTTAATCATGAAGCCAAAAACCGAACCTACCCGATTCATTTTCTCTGAGCACCCGAAGTTAAAAAAAGTCCCGCGAGATAGAAGATTCTGATGGTTATGGGTTTAAGAAGGAGGTGGTTGTTGGTGGTTTTGGTTGTTGCTGTTGCTGTCTTCTCCTCAGTCCTTGCTTTCCATGTGGTTAATAGGTTGGGGAGTAAAGCCGTTGGTCAGGTGGATCAGGCAGGCCTTAATACCGTAAATAAGCCAGCACTAATAGGCATTAACGTGACTATCTACGTCATCGGACCAACAACACTCACCCAAGAGTTAGCCAGCATGGGCATTAACCCATCACTAATCAAACCAATAACCATAAACCAAATAACAAACACGCAAAATAATAGTGTTGTTGTTATTGATTGGGATTCTTTATTGAGTTATTCGGGTGGTAATTACTCAGTGATCATCGGCGTCCTGAGTACGTTATTTAAGAGGGGTGACTTGGTGATTATTCATGTATCAAGTACTGAGGAAAGCCCACTGGTAATATGGGCCTTAGCTCGGTCATGGGCCAGGGCCTACGGCAGTAAAATAACGACCTACCCAATCATCGCCGGGCAATACCTCTCAGCCTTCGGCAGTAAAAACGCACTGGTATTCGGCAGTAGCTACAAAACTAAAGACATAATAGGCATAATAACCAACTACCAACGAATAATCAGTACATGGGGTCATGAAGTAGGGTCAAACCAGGTATCGCTTCTTAATATTTACGAACCATATGAGTTACGGAGTACGACATTAACGAATGTTGATCCTTGTCAGAAGTATGTTCAAAATGCGAATAGCCTAGGCGGTGTCGTCTTTGATTATCAACCTTATTATAATGGCGTTGATACCGAGGCTTATAATGATGGCAATGGCACCCTCTACTACGATACGTGCATATTCGTTTACAACGGCAATGGGGAGCCATATATACCCGCTGGCGCTGCGCCGTATTACCCCGTGGTAACTGCTGCATGGATTGCCTATTCACCGTCAAGCACCATGATCGGTAACAATGGCTACATAAACTACTTCATAGGCACCATGGACCATGAGCTGGGGTGGGATTATTACCAAAGCAGCACCACTGATTCATACCTAGAGTATGAGAGTGGTGCGAACCCAATATCAACGTCATCAAATTACGTCGTGACATTCACAGTCGAGTTTGGAACTGGTGATGTGAATATCGCATTCGAGGTTGAGTATAGTGAATCACCATCATCCGTCAATATTCAGAGTGAGAATACAGCACCAACTACGAACACGGCGGCTGTTAATAACACCTGGTGGTTCTACATGGGTAGTAATCAACAGGCTAATCAGAAGTACATGGTGGCATTCGCCGAGGATGCCGATGAGTGGGTACTACCGCAGGGGCTCAATACTTATCAAACCGCCACCTTTAACAATGAACTAGGCGTTAATCTAGTCACGTCGGTGCAGGACATACCGTGCACTGCCTGGGTCTATAACTACGAGGTTATATGGACTCAAATCCAGTGGGTACTACAGTACAATCCAGGTTCATCACCACCAACAGGCTTCAGCGCCCAGATAGTAAATCAACAAAGCCCGTACGACATAACCGGAGTAACATCATACAGTGAATCCATACCATACATCTGCGGCGACATAACATAGTAGCAAGCAATGCCTCATCTTCTCCTCTAAATACCCAAAATTAAAAAGTCCCGCAGAATGAAAATCCTAGTGGTAGTCATGGGATTAAGAATGGGACGGTTATTTGTGGTGGTTATTTCAGTAATAGTTGCCGTCGTCCTTCTCTCAGTTCTTACCTTTCATGCAGTTAATGGGTTAGGGTATAAAGTCGTTGGTCGGGTGGGTCAGGCAAGTCCTAATGCCGTAGGTGGGTCGGCATTGGTAGGTATTAACGTGCCTATTTACGTTATTGGGCCGGCAACACTCATTCAGGGATTAATCAACGCAGGCATAAACCAATCAACAGTCAAACTAACAACCACAAACCAACTAACAACCCTACCAAACAACAGCATGATAATCATCGACTGGTCAGCAATAAAGCCGGACATTATAATAAACGACTCAGGTGGCAAGGTCGAGGTTAACTTAACAAGCCCAGTGATTCACGAGCTGGCTAACGCAATTGCCAGGGGTGATATTGTTGGCATATACGCAAACGCAAGCGATGAGAGCATTGTCGAATTCGTACTAGCCTATTCATGGGCTAAGGCAGTTAATAATGGGCTGATTTTAAACGGTGCAATGCTCAGGGAGGAAGTCCCAGACTATTTAATTGCTTACCCAGTAATCCCAGTGAGCGATAAAGAGCCAGTGGTGTTCGTTGCAAAGTGGGTTAGACCAAGAGGCCTGATCATAGGCCCAATATACCTAAATCAACTACCGCAGTTCATAGCAGGTATTATGAAGCCTATCCTTAGGTTGAAAGATCCATGCTATGCTGGGTATGAGCAATACATTGGCGGTTCTCAATTAAGCCCTGCACTTAGCATTTACTCAGTAGGCGACAGTACCCTCATATGGACAGCACCAATGTGGGTTGGCATATCTGATAGTGGTGTAGAGGGGTATATCGACGGCAATGGAACGTTCTATTGGGATACATGCCTCGCCGTGGCTAATTCGATTAATGAAGAGCAGTTAGGTGGATATAGCCCAACTTATTATCTAGCGGTTCAGGTTCTTGGCTATGAGAATTATTATGAATCCTCAACTATGTATGGTAATAATGGTTATGTTGTTTCACAGCTAGGGGCTATTGATTATTATTACGGATATCAACAATACAGCGCCGGCGTAACAAACGCATTCGTTGGTGATCAAGGTGGTGGTACGTTCAGTCCTAGTTCGTGGAATCCACGAGCAATAAGTAATACGGCTAGCTATACCGTGTCGTTTGGTGTAACCGTTACGGGAATTCCAAGCGTTAGTGTTAGCATATCATTACCCACCGGTACTAGTGAGAGTATTGGTGGTTCACTTAGCCCTGCCGAGACGACAAGTTTTAATGGCTGGACTGTGGAGGTGGCTAACATTACGTGGACCTTCAACATAGGTTATGGTGCTAACCAGCGGGATTTCCCAAATTCCTTTGAAGACCTAACACCGGCTAATATGTACTTATCAGGTTTAACATCGCAGAGCATGGCTGTGTTTAATGTTGATTTTGAGAATAATGTGGTCACGGCACAATACCCATGCGCCTATGAGGTTCATCAAACTACCTGGGCCGATATTGAGTGGGTGGTCATTGTTACCCCGCAATCAAGCACCATAGCCAACATATCAGGTAAACCATACATATACTCACAATCTCCACCGTATTCTTACGTAACCGGTACAACAACATATGCAGTGCCCATAATATGTCCACCCTGAGTAAATAAATTAGCGACATGAAGGAAAACACCAAACAGAGTAATGCAATTTTGAGGTAGCCCTTGGATTTATGGGGTTATGAGCATGGGCCTGCGTTGAAGTCTGCGTAAAACGTTGGTGCTGGGTAGTAATTGCTTAGGTTACTTACGTAGACCTGGTAATTAAACTCATAAACAATAGGGTTACCGTTACATGCGCCAGTTAAGGGTTCAGACGTAATACTTATTGATGATGAAATAGTGCTGATTGTCTCTGCATTGAAGGATATGCCCATTAATAGGTAGTTTAAAAATGGGTCTAACTCTGGGGGTATTGATATGCCCATGGCCTCGAGGATTGAGCCCATATCACCCGCAAGGGCAAAGAGGGGTGACGCACCCACCTGGGTGTCAATATCCCCTGCGGTAATATATCCTGTACCGCTTGGGAATGTTACCGTGTTGAATGCCTCATTATTGAGTAGTGTTTGTATGTAGTTCATCATCACCGTTGGATCCAGCGGCTCCGCCTCAAACTCATTAACGCTAGTATTGTTATAGGCTGCGAACCAAGTCACTATCACCCACCGCACAGCCTCAACAGTGCCAATGCAGGGATCACCCAATGGCCCTATACACTCATACTCCGTATAATTAGCAATCTCAAGATAACCAACTATGGCAATGCCATAAGCACCGGCGCTGGAAATACTGGGCGCTGAGACGGCATAATTTGCGCTCACATTTGCATATTCGCATAAAGGCGTTATTGGTACCAATGGATTTGTGAAGTAGCATTCATAATTTAATAGCGTATAGTTATTTTGGTTACTTTGTAGTTGTAGTGTGTAGCCTGTTCCGGGTATTTCTATATTGACTCCGGTGTTTGTTGGTATTGCCAGTGATAGGGTGAAGCCAGCCCCGGTGTAGGTGGATTGACTAAGCTCAATGCCCACCCGAACATCACTCTCACCCACGTAGTCCACCTCCGACGACCGTATTACCTGAGCCACCACTGGGAATGGTGCGTCATCCTGAGTCAGTAGTACCGTGTTAAGTTGCCAATACCAACACTCCTCCCCACCCCTGTAGGTACCACCACCAACGAATACACAACCAGCGGATGCTGTGCTTGGTGGTTGTGTTGATGGGTCTTGGAAGGATAAGGCACCCGTGGCATTCACGGTCAACCCGACCTTCACAACCCTCGTATAATTAATTACAACATCAACAACCGAGCCCCTAGCAAGCACTGGTATTATTGGTACAGTGACAAACCCAGTGACCACGGAGGGGCCCTTGCTCGTATTCGTTATTGTGCTTATGAAGAGGATTATTGACGGGCCAGCCATGTCCGGGGTCATCCTTAGGTAATTATCAAGTTCGAGTGCATACGCCGTGTAATTGCCCACGTCTATCACGAAATCCGTTGAATTACTCAGGTAATGCCCAACATCAACAAAACCACCAACGGAGGGGCCCGTGGCGTATATGAAGAACCTGGCGTTGGTGTGGGGGTACGGTGTGGGGGCGTTGGTGATGGCAATGTTTATGAGTGGGTACTCATTCGGTGGGCCAAAGGTAAGTATGTTTAGGGGCCAGGGTAATTCGGGATACCTAACGTACTCAACCACATAGCCAGGTCCGACGTACTTAAGGACGGTACGGCCCATATGCGCGTAGGTGAATAATGAGGCGTAGGCAATCACCATCACGAGTAACACTATGAACAACCACCTACGGTGTTTAAACCCCATAACCATATAAAATCCCTCACTTCATGGGGCTTTTTTACTTTGGGTGTTCAGTTAAAGTGAGTCGAGCATTTATTGCTTGGTTCTGCTTCATGTGATTGAGCACCTGTTGATTCGCCCTTAAAACATACACGGCAATGAACTAAGCAAACACAAAGACAACAAGGCATAAATCAAGGAAAGGAAACACGTCAAGCAAGACCATGAAACACCATAAAACAAAGAAACGAAAACTGGTGGACCGGCCGGGATTTGAACCCGGGATCTCCCGCGTGCGAGGCGGGCATCCTTCCAGGCTAGACTACCGGCCCGGGAAGAACCGGGAGCCAAGGAATTTAAGTTTTTAGCCTTGGGCTGTTGCAGTGATGACTTTATTGTTTTTGAGTGGGTTATTGGCTTATGTGTGCCTCGAATTATGTGGAGTATTTCTTGTTTAATTCATCAACTATGCGTATTACCTCTTCGTAGGGTGGTTCAACACCCGGGTTATCACTGACCCACTTGTAAACCACAATGCCTTTAGGATCAAGTATGAACACGGCCCTTTTGGCGACGCCTTTAAGGCCGAGTAAGTTTTCGTGGATGACCCCATACTTCGTAATCATCTCCTTATTGAAGTCGCTCAATAATGTGAAGTTTAGCCTATTCGCTTCCTTAAATGCCTTGAGTGTGAATGGCGTGTCCACGCTTATAGCTATAACCTCAGCGTTGGCTTTGTTTAGCAGCGCCATCCTATCCCTGAATGTGCATAACTCCTTTGTGCATACTGGCGAGAAGGCCGCTGGGAAGGTTAATATGACCACGAACCTCTTACCGAGGAATTCAGATAACCTCCTTAGTTTCAACTCAGTGTCCAGGAGCTCAAAGTCCGGGGCCCTTTCCCCAACCTCAACCATGATGATCAGGTAACCATGGCGTCCCAACCTTAAATAATTGAGGTTATAATTCATAAATTAGTAATAGGCATTGGGGTTGTTACAAAATTAAGAATTAATTAATGGATTAGGGTGTACGGGAATTAGTAATAAGTTTGTAAGGGATTCTGAATAAGCATTATTTAACGGCCCAACCACGCACTCACCAATGACAAGTGACGCCAAAGGTAAAAGACCGAGTAATGCGGGCATAAGTGGTAGGAGGAGGTTCCTGACCATGCTACTAACCGCCGGTGCTGCTGCAATGCTCGCAAGCATGTTACCCAATGTAATAACTAATAACGGCAAAAACACTGAAAGTACCTTCGCCAATAACTCCGTAACCTCTTCTGCAGTTAATGAATCCAGGTTAAATCAATCAATCACTAATGAGTCCGCGGTCAACATAACCGTACCAACCACATCACACATATCGGCCATTAAGACCTTCCCCACAAACAGGACGCAGCAGGTAAACGTCAGTTCAGTTTCTGTAGGCAATGCCGTAAATAACACGGGTAGTACCAGTAATGTTACTAACGTAAGTCTAACGCCACTGGATGACTGGTATATCGTACAAATAGGGCCCACACCTCAGGTAAATGTCGGCAGTTATACGCTGGTAATTGATGGGCTTGTGAATAATCCATTGAGCCTGACCTACCCTGAGTTAACGAGTATGCCTACTAAAACGATCCTAGACACAATACAGTGCGTTTCAGATCCGTACTTCCTAAGGGCAGTAGTTGAGTGGACTGGCGTGCCATTGAAGTACGTGTTGAATCTTGCAGGTATCCAATCAAGTGCGACTAAGGTAATACTCTATGGGGCTGATGAGTACACAAGTGATTTACCGTTGTGGAAGGCAATGGAGGATGACACACTGATCGCATTCATGGCTAATGGACAACCACTATTAAGGACCCACGGTTATCCCGTAAGATTGGTCGTACCTAGGTGGTGGGGCTATAAATACGTGAAATGGCTGGTTAAGATCACGGTGACTAACGAGAATTACCTGGGCTATTGGGAGTCGAGGGGTTACCCAGACGTTGCTAAGAAGAACGGTGATTAATAATGCAGTCCCTACGTATTGGCGATCTACGCATCAATAAGACCGCACTGATATACCCTGGTATTCTAACGATGGTCTTAGCGATGTATCTCAAGTCATGGATCATCGCAGTACCCGGTATTGCAATGGCGGTTTACCCAGCCCTTAGCATCAATATTTCCGACTCAATATACTCACCGAGTTTTCAAAGGAGGACTGCATGGATATTACTTGCGCTATCCATTGCCGAGGCAATTACGGGGTTTGGCGCTGGGCCCACGACTTCGTCCATAGTGTACTCCCTAACGTTCGGCACCTTGACGAGAGGGCTAGCTCTTCAATTGCACATACTATTAATCGCACCGCTATCGCTCTTCTTCATACTACATATAGCCAGTGGCATTGGTCTCGCATTAATAAGGAGGAGGATTACCTGGAAACCACTTTACACCTACGTCATACTCTCAATGCTCATAGCACTCTTCACAATCACCATGTACCTCTACAGCTTATTAGTAATTATTTAATTAAGCACGGCATCGACGTTACCTCGCATTTTTGCTTAGGGTAATAGGTTTTTAACCCATTGATTTAATGAGTATGTTGATGAGTAATGATAAGCAGCCGGTGCAAGCAGGGCAGGTTATTAATCAGGAAATGCTCGTGACCGGGATACTAACGTCAGTCAAGCCACTGATACAGGTGGTGCTGGCGGACCTAGTTAATGACCCAAACCTAAGGAAGATAGTTATAGCGTCAATGCTCTCGGTAATTAACGACAAGGAGTTCAGGTCGTCGCTCAAGGCATTAATAATCGAGATCCTGCGTGATGAGAATGTTAGGCGTGAACTCCGCGACTTCCTGAGGGATGTTGGCAATCCACTACGTCTTCTACTGCCTCCGTAAAACCTGGATTAATTTGGGATTTTGTTATTTTTACTGGTGTGCCGGGATTCATTTATTTTAGCAATACATTAACAGTGATCAATGAGTTCGCAGGTAGACCCAATACAGATAGCTCGATTACCTGAGAATCAGCGTGAGCAGCAAATAAGGTCAATACTACAAATGCTATTCACACTAAAGGAGGACCAGGCATTCCAGGCACTACGTGGAGTCATTGAGACCCTCGCCAGTAGGGCCACTGATGATGAGTACATTAATTGGTGCAAAACCACGATGAAGATCCTGGCCTCGTACCCAGACGAGGTTGTTAAGGCAGGGCTGGCATTAAGAAGTAGGGTGGTCTCCAGCCTGGATAAGAACCTTCAGAGTAGGGATCAGGCTATTGTGGGTAGGGTTTTGCAACTTCTTGATGAGAATACGCGGCAGAAGTTGATTAGGAATATGAAGTGAGTGTCTTCGGCTTCGTCAAAAGAATTAAATTTATCTTCCTTATCCTTAAACCCGCGGTAAATGCCCTCAGTGATTTATTGGTGTGATGACTTAAACGTGCCAGTACTTAGTAAGGACTTGGGGGCTAGGCGCTGCTCATCGATGAGTATCACCAGGATTACCAAACCTGGTGATGTTAGGCCTGCCTTTCCCGCAGATGTCGAGATTACGAGGAGGGCCGTGATTAATGAGTTTGGGAGTGAGGAATTGGCTAAATTATTAATACCCGATAATGAGGTCATCCTCCTCAATAAGATACCTGGTTATGCCGATCAGGCTGATGAGGTTATTGTGAGGGGTAGGGTGGTTGGTCATAGGTTTTATGATATAGAAAGAAGGATGTGGAGGTTCAGGCCGTTGTACGAGGGCATTACTGAGATGATCAATAGGGGCCTTGGTTACTGGGCAATAATTAAGATGGATAGGTTACCCGGGAAATACGATGTTCATAGAGAATCAATAATTAGGGGTAATTTACCCAGCGAGAAGTACGTGCATGTCGCGGTGTCCACGGAGGACGGTAGGTACCACGGCGTTGCCAAGTCAATGAGGGGTGGTAGGCTCAGGATAATTAAGAGCTGGATAGCGAAGGGGCCATTACCAAGCCCCAAACCTAGCACATTAAAGGACTTCATTGAGTTGAATAGGGAGTATATAGAGCATAAGGCGGGAAAGGCCGTGAATTTCCTGAGGAAGGTCTTCGATGAGTATAAGAGGCCTGTCGTGGTTTCATACTCAGGCGGTAAGGACTCCCTGGTAGCCCTTGACCTAGTGGCGAGGACTGGCGTTAAATTCTATATATTATTTAACGACACAGGTCTTGAACCACTGGAGTCCTATGACAATGTTAAGGAGGTTGCGAAGTTCTACAATGCTGAGTTAATCATAGCCTCGGCAGGGGATAAGTACTGGAGGGCTATTAGGGAGTTCGGGCCACCGGCCAGGGATTACCGCTGGTGCTGCAAGGTGATAAAGCTTGGGCCAATAACCGATGAGATGCTGCGCAGGTTTCCAATGGGTTTCATAAGCGTTGTTGGTCAGAGGGCCTTCGAGTCATTCCAAAGGGCTAAGATGCCCAGGGTTTCAGTTAGTAGGTGGGTTACTAAGGATATCGTTGTTGCACCGATACAGGACTGGACGGCACTGGAGGTTTGGGGTTACATACTGCTGAGGAACCTGCCCTACAACAAGGCCTATGAGTATGGCTTTGACAGGCTTGGCTGTGTCATATGCCCAGCCAATGAGTTGGGCGAGTTCGAGATCGTGCGTAGGAGATACCCCGGTATTTACATGAGACTTCGTGAGGTCCTCAAGGAGTTCTCGACGAGTCAGGAATTGCCGGGGGAATTCATTGATTACGGTCTCTGGCGCTGGAGAAGGGGCTTACCAGGCGATATCCGTAGTCGGGTTAAGGTGAGTCTCAGGGTTAAGTACCCAGTTAGGCTTAGTGGTGATGGTGAGTCGTTGATTATTGATGTTGATAAACCCATCAACACGAGCACCTTCACGGAGTTCTTAAAGATGCTCGGTTCAGTGGAGGGCACTGACGGATCATACATTGTGAGGGGAAAGTTTGGAGAGGCTGAGGTCAGGGTTGGGCAGGGTAACAAGGTGCTTATTTCCTCGGCCAGTAAGGAGTTGAGGATTCATATTGCAGGCTTTGTGGCTAGGGCATCAATATGCGGTGAGTGCAATCTATGCATTAACTGGTGCCCAACAAAGGCCCTGAGGCGCGTTGGTTCCGGCCCATCATTCATTGTTGATGAGAGTAAATGCATAAACTGCCTGCTTTGTTCCAAGGCATGCCCATCAGCTCAATACCTAGTATACCGTAACCCTGAAATTCACGGAACCTGAGTTTATTACCTTATTAATTATTTAGTGAGTGTTTTATTGATGGATAAGGAGGAGGCCGTTAGGGCCATTTACCACCTAGTTAATTGGTTAGTGAACCCAAATGAGGAGTTTAGTACAGTGCTTCAGTACTTGAATGAGTTGTGTATGGAGTTTGGCACCTGCGTTAAGGTTGATGAACCGACGAGGGTATCAGTCATGAAGGCAATTATAGAGGTTGTGATGGAGTTACTTAGTAAATGCGATAAAAATTAATTCCAGCAATACTCGCTTAATCAATGGGTTGGTTAGAAGAGCTTAGGGGTAGAATAGAAATAACACGGAAAAAGGTATCAGTCCTCATTGACGTATAGCCATAATGCCGTCGCTACACTATCGAGGACGCCCCTGAAAAACCTCTCCTCAAGCTCCTTTAAGTCGCCCTCAAACCTATTACCCAAATACTCACCATCCAACAATGCCTTAAGTCTCTTGAAATCAACTATCCCAGCAAACACCAACTCACCATTAATGAAAATACTCGGTACAGACCTAACATCTCTAACTTATTGATTAATCTATAGTCAATGTGTGTCATTGTGGGTGAGACCCTCGATGATTGGTAGTTGTTCCTCAGTAATTCATGGGTGGCTAGGTCCACGTCACCCGTGACCATTAGGTCGTAGTGCCGCTGAAACCCACTCCTTGGTACTGCTGCTGTATATGCAGTAATGCCGAGCAGCAGCTTTAGGCGGTGCATAGATTTAACAAGCCCAACGCACCTCCTTAATTCCTTGATTAGTGCCTTGGGCATTATCTTTGCGGTTGTTGTTTTGTGTCCTCTAATTTTAAGTTGGTGTTTTGTTGTTTTGTTTGATGGGCCTCGCCAGGTTTTTAATTGCCGGCTTCGTCGGTGCTTTGCTTTTCCTATCCCTTTACTTCCTCGTTATTTGGCTTCAGTCTAGCTTGATCGCAAACCCAATGTTCATGGGTAGCCTCGGTTTGGGTTCACCGTTTATAATTCATGTTGGTTGTGTTGGGATTAACCCAGTGCCAATAATCATCGACGCCGTTGTCTTAGCCGTACTCGCTCTGAACCTCGACTCAGTGGGTGGGTTAATTAGGGCTTTAAAGCTGACGATGACCTCCTCAGTAATCATAGCCTCAATAGCCTCATTTGCCTACTCAATCGTGATTCATAGCCTAAGCGGCTTGGTCATTTACGAGGTCAACTCACTCACCATGCTCGCGGCTTTGATGATCGGCGTGATTGCAATGATGGCAATCTGCATTATGGCCAAAGCCACTGAGTGCCTTAGGCCCAGTGCGCTGGCTTTAATCACCTACGCCAATGCATTGATCATAGACTACCTAGTCGATGCCCTGAACTCAGTGACTATAGCCATCGCGAAGGGGCTATTCCGAATTCGCTGGCGTATTCCCTGAGTGAGGAGTCCAGCATGAGCGCGTACCTAAGCCCAACCCTCCTCCTCACTGCCTCCAGCCAGTTCCTGACCATAGACCCGCTTATTGGCACGCCCTGGAGGGTCTGGTTCACCCACGTCATGCATAGCCCCAACGCATTAGGCGCACGGCCTAACGTATTTTTAAATTCATGAGAAACCCATTACTTTGATGAGCGCGGGAAACCTGCAAATCGGGGTAGGGAGTGGAAGCCAGCCCGTGGGCCCTGGGCCAATATGCTGGGGTGTCAAGTCAGGTAAAAGGCTGGTGTGTGGCGAGCCAGTAAACGACCTGAGGGTTGTTGATGAGGTAATGAGGCTAGTCGACGAGTTCCTAAGTAGGGTTGAGAGGCACAAAGCCGTGCTGCTGAGTGATTCGAGCACGCCGTTTGACTACGCCGTTGATGCGATGATTAATTGGTTACAGGCGATTGAGGGGAGAATCAAGGAAGGCAGCGATGAGAATACCGCAAACTTAAGGAGGGCAATGCGTGAAGCAGGCAAGAAAATGCTAGAGCTGGCAAGGCAAGCAAGGGAGGAGTGGCTCAGCACCTATCGGGAAGAACTCGGGGAGTTGCTTGGGAAGCTGAGGAGTGGTGAGGCGACGGTAGTAATACGCGGTGAACCACTCAACATTGATAAGTCATTCACAGTACTCCTATACACTGACCACCTGGCGGTTAAGGTCGAGAGAGTTGCTAAGTCGGGAAGCATAACAGTGAGTATAATGCTGACCGGGCTTGATGGTGTGCACGTGATTACGCCAAAGCTATTCAGCGATGATTTGTTAAGACCAATGCGGTATGGCCTGCTCATGACCGACGCCACAATCGATAAGGGCTACCCGCAAATGGATACTAACCAACTTTGGCAGGCCGTGGTTTGGCCGTTAACATGGCCTGGGAGGAACTACGTGTTCATAAGTAGCTTAGGTATTAATGATGGTGATGTAAAGATTACGTGGCAATTGACGGCTATTGACCATAGAGGTGTCTTCGGGAGTAAGGCTGAGGTCGCTGAGGAGGTGCTTAGGCTCGATGACAATGCATTCATAACCTTCCTGCTCACCGCAGTCCTAGGCGATGGCAGTGTTGATACAGAGAAGGAGAGGGAGAGCATTAGGCTCACAATCGGCAATTCGAAGTATGGGCTGTGGAGGGGCATTGTCGAGAGGATGGTGAGCCTCGGCTTCAAGGAGCACGATAATAAGCGCTTGAAAGTGAAGGTAATCGGTATTTACTCCTCGAGGGCCGTCGCGCTGGCTCAGAGGTGGCTTGGCGACCTATTGATTAGGGCTTTGGTCGAGGACTTGAGCCAACTGCCCGATGCAGAGAAGCTTAGGCGATTATTGACGCTGGCAAGCTTGAGGATTAAGCCGTTGGGTAGGTCGATGGTTGAGGTCATCGATGGCGTATCAATGAATGTGCACGTGGGTGGTAGTGGTTATGTTGAGTTGAGGGCTGTGCGTAGGAATCGCGAGGATGCGTTGGCGATCCAAGAGAGACTAAGGAACGCCGGCTACGACGCCATGCTTAGGGAGTTAAAGGATGGGTTCGTGGTCTCCATAATCAATGACGAAATAAAGATGCACCCAGGGCTGGTCGCCGAGGTCTGCAAGATACTTAGGAGGATGCACGAGGAGGCAATAAGCGAGGGGAATAAAAGGAGGGCTTGGAGGGTAGCTAAGGCAATGAAGAAACTAAACTGCCCCGCCCAAGGGCCCACGGGCCTAAAACAATTTCCTTATTCCCTTAACTTACTTTATTTGGCTTAATGAATTGTTGGGTACCTTCAGAGAGTGCGCCTGAGACTTGATGATGGCTCGTGTCCCTGATCATCTTCATCCTCATTATTTCTATTCGCCGCTGAGGCTATTATGAATTTCGTTAATCTATGGCAGGAGGAGGGTGAGCCGTGGGAATTGGCCCTTGATCATATTATTGAAGCCAAAAAAGTCTTTACGCAATTTATTAATGCCCCATCATGGCGAAGCATTGCTGCTGTGCCGAGTGCCACGTATGGGTTAAATGCGTTATTATCTGCCATGGAGTTTAGGCCTGGTAGTAACGTGGTCATTAGTTCGCTCAACTTCCCAACGGGTGTCTTCTCATTCCACGCTCTTAGGTCCCGCGGCTTAATTAGGGAGGTTAGGATCGCGAGGTCCGTTAATGGGTACGTGCCTCTGGAGGAGTATGAGAGGCTCATTGATGATAATACTGCCATTGTATTTGTTGATTATGTTTCCTGGATAACGGGTTATAGGGAGAGGATTAGGGAGATTGCTGAGATTGCGCATGCGAGAGGTGCGGTGCTAATAAGCGACGCGTTTCACGCAGTCGGCGTTTTACCAATTGATGTAACTAAGGATGGTGTTGATGCCTTAATTACAGGTTCATATAAATGGTTACTTGGCCCGCATGGTGCCGGCTTTGTCTACGTTAGCGACGAGTTATTGAGCAGGCTTAAACCATCATTATCGGGTTGGATGGGGATTGATGATAACCAAGTGAGTAGGAGGTTAAGGAGTGAGAAATTGTTTGAGAGGCCAATAGACATCAGTACGTACATGCCCGCCAAGGATGCTGCAAGGCTTGAGTGGGGTACGTGGCCAATAATCGCATTCGAAGGGACCTTGGCATCCATGAAGTTACTGCTTAAGTACGAGGTGCCTCATAGGTTTGAGGAGCATACTAGTAAGTTAATTATGCGTCTGGCGGATTCACTAGGGGATTTGGGGCTTAAGATAACGACACCACTTAATAGCCACGCAGCAATACTGACCTTCGAGTACTCAGACCCCTACGGACTTGCTGAGTTCCTCAGTAGGAATGGTATCGTGGTCTCTCCAAGGCCCGGTACCATCAGAGTATCACCGCATGGTTATAACACTGTTGAGGAGATTGAGAGGTTAATAGAGGCCCTTAGAGCGTACATTAGGTCTAGGGCTTAATCAGTGATTTCTTCCTTAATAACCACCAATCCCTCCCATTACTTATTGCCTCTTCAAGCGGATCCTTAACGCCCAACTCATTAAATGCCCTCCTCCTGGCAAGGCACCCGCTACATTGGCCGCATGGTACATCGTAATTATTATGGCAGGACCACGTGTACTCAAAGGGCACGCCCAATTTAAGGCCTAGTCTAACGACATCGGTCTTACTTAACCCTGAGAGCGGCGCTATGACCCTGAGCCCCCTGGCCCTGCCTATGTAGGTACCTATTGTTAATGCCCTTGAGATAAACCTCCTGAATTCCCTCGACGTATCCGGGAAGTACTTCGTATCGTCGGCGTTATGGCCGGCCACTATCGTATCTATCCCAAATACCTCTGCGTAGTACGCGGCGACGGCGTATATTATGGCGTTCCTCGCGGGTATCGTACTTGGGTGAGCGTTCCTTAGGTGGCTCGGTCTTTCATCATCATTATTCCATAGTTCATCAACCTCCCTCATAAATGGCAGGTCAACCTCAATCAATTTCGTATTTGTTAACCTGGCGAGTTCCCTCGCCGACTCCCTCTCACGTTCTCCCCTGCCCGGGTAATTTATTGATAGGGCAATCACGTCATAGCCCCGAGACTTAAGTAGGTATAGAGCAACGGCTGAATCAATACCTCCCGACAGCAGTAGTATGGCTTTTTTCTTCATTCATAAATGAGCACACCATTATTATTAATAAGTAGTTTGTGATTATTCATTGAGGTTATGCATTAAAATCAAGTAACCATATCATTAAGTAATATGACTAGGGACCCAATCGGCGAGGCTATAATCCATTATGCCCTTAATGTTAAGTTTGAGGACTTGGATCAACAGGTCATTAATGAGGTTAGGCGTAGGGTCCTTGATAGTCTTGGCGTCGCCCTGGCAGCCTTCATGGCAGAGCCCGTTAAGATAGCCAGGGGAATTGCTAAGAATCATCGGTCAAATGTTGAGGCCACACTATGGGGCACACTTGATGCATCATCAATTGAATGGGCAGTGTTTACAAACGCGCTCATGGTTAGGTACCTTGATTATAATGATACATACCTGAGCAAGGAGCCCTTACACCCAAGTGACATGATACCGGCATTGCTGGCGGCCGCTGAGTACAGGGGATTGAGTGGTAAGGACTTGGTAACGGCCATAGCCACCTCGTACGAGATAGGCGTTAGGCTTTGCGATGCGGGTAGCCTTAGGCTTCATGGTTGGGATCACGTTAATTATATAGGCATCGCGGTCACGGCGGGGCTCGCGAAACTCATGGGCCTCAGTGAGAATGAGGCTTTGAACGCGTTATCAATCGCTACAGTGCCTCATGCAGCCATGAGGCAGTCAAGGGTTGGTGAGCTGAGCCATTGGAAGGCAGCTGCAACTGCTAACTCCTCAAGGAATGCCGTGTTCGCAGTATTGCTTGCTAAGGAGGGTTTCACGGGGCCTGATGCGCCATTGAAGGGTGAGATGGGTTTCATAAGGCAGTTACTGGCTGGGGACTTCAATGATAAGTTAATACTTGACCTGGGCTCAATGCCGAGTCCAAAGAGGATCCTGGACACGTACATAAAGCCATACCCAGTGGAGTACCATGCGCAGTCAGCGGTTGATGCGGCTAGGATCATTAGGCAAGAGTATGGAAAGGCCATAGAGCCTGATGATGTTGAGTTAATAACGATAGACACGTTTAAGGCTGCTTACGACATAATAGTTAAGGATCCCGAGAAGTGGGATCCAAAGACCAAGGAGACCGCTGACCACAGCCTAATGTGGGTAACAGCGGTAGCGCTGCTTTATGGTACTGTCGAGCTATATCACTATAAGCCCGAGAATATACGTGACCCCAGGGTACTCTCACTGATAAGGAAGATGAAGGTTAATGTCGACCCGGAGCTCGATAAGTTATACCCATCTGCAATACCCAATAGGATAACCGTGAAGTTTAAGGATGGTAAGGAGTTAACGGCTCGAGTAGATCATCCAAGGGGTCATCCAAAGAACCCAATGACGGATGAGGAGGTGGAGAATAAGTTTAGGAGGTTGACTGATGGCTTATTAACGCCGGGTCAGGTCAATACCGTGATAAACCTCGTGAAAAACCTCGAAAATTTAAAGGATATTAAGCAGGTCCTTAAGGCTATAGTTATATGAGCGCATAATACATAAACCGTTATCCATGATCGCCTAATACATGTATAGTGACTATTTTATCACAGATGTAAAACACTGTGAGTGTTGTTATTTTCAATTATAGTTCACATGGTACGGTATTGTATCATCGTGATTTTATCGATTATTAATAACTTTTGCATATTATAAAATGCAAAAAGTTTAAATTGGCTTCCGTTTCCTAGGCTTTAGATCATGGGCACTAACGATATTGTTAAGTTTGAGGCCTTATCGCCGGCCGAGTTCTTTAGGCGTAATCGAGAAATAGCAGGGTTTAGTAACCCGACTAGGGCTGTTTATCAGACGATTAGGGAGCTCGTTGAGAATAGTCTCGATGCAACTGAGACGTTTAAGATACTGCCGAGTATAAAGATCTACATTGATTATGCGGATCAATCTAGGAATTGGGTTAGTATTTATGTTGAGGATAACGGCATTGGAATACCTGGGGATGAAATACCAAACGTCTTTGGCAGGGTATTCTACAGCAGTAAGTATAGGATTAAGCAGCACAGGGGCATCTTTGGGCTTGGGGCGAAGATGGTTGTGCTGTACGCGCAATCTACTACGAACACGCCAATACTCGTTAGAAGCGCGCCGTTGAAGAGTGACGTTATTTATGAATATCAGTTGATGATTGACATTACGAAGAACGAACCCGTGATAGTCTCGCAGAGAACATTGGAAAATAAGTATGCGTGGCATGGCACGGCGATAAAGGTCGTGCTTGAGGGCGACTGGCCAAAGGCAAAGCGGAGGGTTGAGGAGTACCTGAGGAGGACCGCCATGGTCGCGCCATACGCAGAATTCGTGCTTAGGGGCCCCGATGAGGATGACGCCATTAAAATACCCAGGATAACCACGAAAATGCCCGACCCACCTGAGGAGGGTCTTCCTCATCCCAAGAGTGTTGATGTGGAGCTGATAAAGCAGTTAATACAGAGAGACCCAAGCATGCCACTACTTGAATTTCTCGTCGAGAACTTCGATGGCGTTGGCGAAACAATCGCAAAGACATTCCTAGACTTCGTTGGGTTACCGCCAGATATGCCCGTGGGCAAGCTCGTTAATGACGAATTGGTTAATTTTGTGACGAAGATGAGGGAGTTCAATGGGTGGAGGAGGCCAAGGGCTGATTGGCTTTCACCAATTGGTGAGGACATACTTGCTGAGGGCGTTAAGTTTATTCTTAGGCCCGAGGTCGTGTTTACAGTCACCAGAAAGCCAAGTTCATACATGGGCAATCCATTCATCGTTGAGGCAGCTCTTGCCTGGGGCGGATCTATTGAGCCTAGTGATAAACCGATTATTTATAGGTTCGCGAACAAGGTTCCGTTGATATATGATGAAGGTAATGACGTTGTTAGGAAGATAGTCGATGAGATTGACTGGACACAGTACAAGGTTAAGTTCCCAGCCTCACTGGCCATTGTGGTTCATATATGCTCGACGAAGATACCATACGCAAGCGCAGGTAAGGAGGCCATTGCCGAGGTCCCGGAGATTGAGTCGGAGGTTAGGAATGCTGTTAGGGAGGTTGCAAGGAAGCTCAGGCTTTACATAACAAGGAAGGAGAAGGAGCAGGAACTCCTAATGAAGTACGCAATATTCAGCATGTACGGTGAGGAGGTAGCCAACGCCCTCTCCTACGTGAGTAAGGCAGACCTTGACGAGCTGAGAGGAAGCATTAATGCGTTAATAAGGGAGAAGCTAAAGATAAGGAGTCTCGAGGAATTACTCACAAACACTGCTAACAATGCCGAGAACGGGAGTAATGAAGGCAATAGTGATCAGGAACACGAGCCATCATCATGAAGCCTCAGACGCACCAGCAACATCACCAAACCAATGAGTGTATCTCAATGTGGGTTTATATGATTATCTCCACCCAATTCATAATCACGCCGATAACTTCATGCCATGTAGATTCTTCAGGCTTATTTATCGTAAGTACTCATTGGCGAGTAAATCCCCGATCCATTAATTACCTAATGCTTCATGAATAACCCTCCTCAGTTCATGGAGAGCCTTAATTACGTCATCATCATTTAAGCATATCCTGAATAGGTGCGTTCTATCCTCCCTCTTATCACTATTCCCAAAACCCAAGACACCTGGGAACAGGGTCAGTAACGCCTTAGCCACATCCTCCTCTCTGAAGGGTAGTACCATGACGGCGACCTCATCGCATATACCGTGCAGGTAATCAACGTGCCAAAACCTATTAACAACCTTATTAAGATGCCTAACTATCCTTGCCGCGCACGCATTGCCACAGGAACCGACATACGCATAAAGCCCATTACCTATCATGAATTTCCTACCCCTCGTAACTACACGACCACCCCTACACTTAAATAGGGCTACGTAACTCCGTGCCCTCACCATACATAGGTCACATTAACAACGGCATACTCAGGTATTTCACCATTGATTATTACACCCGCGTTTGTCGGTGGATAATACTCAGCGGCATAGCACGTGAATCCAAGGGTGAGTGCGTATGTTGAGTTCGGTAAGACTGGGACGATTAATTGTCCATATTGACCAGCCTCATAGGCGTATGTCGAGCTTTCGTATGTGTATACCGCTGTCATGGGTATTGAGGGCATCGCTTGAGCCATAACGTACACGTAGTATGAAACAGACCCCTCAATGACCTGAGGATTCGATAGCCTATACGTTATAACTAAGTAACCTGGTCCCTTGGTCTCAAAGTATAGTTCTTTCGTTGCTTGAAGAGAGTAGCCATTGCAGTTAGTTATTGATAATGTGGCGTTTATAGTTAGGTTACTCGTAATAACCTCCCTATGGCTTAATGAGCCCTGATACTGAATTAAGCCTCCATTGGCCGTGCACTCATTCAGCTTTTGGAGGAGTGCTGTATACTTAATGAGCAGTTTTGTGTAATTACTCATCAACTCCTCATACTCAATTGAGTTAACGCATGAACCACCCACTGTCACATTATCCTTAGTTATGTAAAACGAGTGTATTAAGTACACGAGTACTATAGCGAGTACCAGCGCGAGAATCACCGTGCTCAATGCCTTAATGCTGGGCACTCGTGATTGTTATTGTGGGGTGAAATAAAAGTTAGTTTTTCGTAATGTGTAGATAGGCTTTTATAATTTCATAGAACCTGCAATTATGATAAACGTGTCACTACCCAATTACTGCAATGAGCCGGAGATCCTAGTCAAGATACCCAACGAACAAACAAACCCAGAGTGGGGTATACCACCGGAGAAGAGGCCCATGGATTTATACCTAAAGTATGGCTTCGTAATTATTGATAAGCCAAGGGGACCAACAAGTCATGAGGTGGCCGCCTGGGTTAAGAAAATGCTTAACCTCGATAGGGCTGGTCACTCGGGCACCCTCGATCCGAGGGTCTCGGGCGTACTGCCCATAGCGCTCGGTGAGTCCACGAAGGCCATGCCCGCGATTAACACACTGGATAAGGAGTACATAATGGTTATGAAACTTCATGGCGATGTCGATGACGAGAAGCTGAGGGCTGTGCTCAGGGAATTCACGGGCGCCATATATCAAAGGCCACCGTTGAGGAGCGCCGTTAAGAGACAGTTGAGGGTTAAGCATGTTTATGAACTTGAGCTTCTCGAGAGGGATGGTAAATACGTATTGATTAGAATGAATGTGGAATCTGGAACCTACGCTAGGAAACTCGCCTACGACATCGGCGAGGTGCTGGGGATCGGCGCGAACATGAGGGAGTTAAGGAGGACTAGGGTTGGTTGCTTCACGGAGAAGGAGGCAGTGACGCTTCAAGACCTTAAGGATGCGTATACGCTCTATAAGGATTATGGAGTTGAGGACCTGCTCAGGACCTACGTGAAGCCCGTTGAGTATATGGTGAGGCATCTACCTAAGGTCTGGATTAGGGATTCGGCAGTCGATGCGATATGCCATGGGGCTGCGTTAGCGGTTCCCGGTATTGTTAAATTAACAAATAACATAGGTAAGGGCTCGTTAGTGGCAATAATGACGCTGAAGAACGAATTAGTGGCACTTGGTTACGCAGAGATGACTAGTGACGAGATAATGAAGGCGCAGCGGGGGATAGCCGTTAAGACGACTAGGGTAGTCATGAAGAAGGGTACGTATCCTCCAATGTGGAAGAGAAGGAAGGCTGAGGGAAAGGCTGAGGAGAAGCCTCAGGAAAGCCCTGAGGGTAAGTCGTAGCAATAGTTTTATTACTCCATTTATTGTAAATGGACTGGCTGATGAGAGTTGAGGGTCAACTGACCTGGTGAGGAGCAGCGGATCGCCTGATTTCTATCTCGATATCTGTAATTTAAACCGGAACATGCAATTATAGGGATTAGGCGATTAGGTGGTTAATGAAACCGAGATATACCTGGACGAGTGCCCAGCATCACCGCTCAGTCACATACTGGCTCTACGGAGTAGTGTCGAGGGTGGTAATGAACTTCCATACCTGGGCTTGGATTCGATAAATGACGTAACCATATACCTAACCCACGCATGCAACCTTAATTGCAAACACTGCTACTTATCAGCGGGTAAGCCATTAAGTGGGGAGTTGAGTGTTGATGATTGGCTTCTCATACTCGATAAACTAAGGGATCTGGGGGTTAGGTACGTGTATTTATTGGGTGGTGAGCCGACGTTGTTGATTAAGAGGGGTTTGTTGAGGATAATAGGTCATGCAAAGGATCTTGGTTTTTACGTATCGATGAGTACCAATGGTACGTTAATTAATAGGGAGAATGCGCTTCAACTTAAAAAGGCTGGGCTTGATCAGGTCCAGGTAAGCCTAGATGGTCCAAACCCCGCAGTTAATGATGTAATCAGAGGTTTTGGCAGTTTTGATAAGGCTATTAGGGCCGTCAACGTGCTTAAGGAGGTTGGTATTGCCGTGTCGTTATCATACACGGTAATTCCTGATAATGCCTATTACGTAACTGACATGGTTAAGTTGACGGAGAAGTTAGGGGTTCCCGTGCTTACCTTTATACGTGTTCAGGAGTTTGGTAGAGCCCGTGAAAACGGCTTATCGCTTAGTGATGGTTTAGCGAGGATGGTGATTAATGATTTAATGCGCATTAAGACCAGCGTTAAGCTGGTCCTAAATGGCTTTAGGTTTAGTCTCAGCGATTTATACGAGGCGCATAGGAAGTCCAGGGAGAGACTTAATGCCCTTAGGATCATTAATTACTCAACATGCCCCGCAGGCAGAAGCAGATTTGTAATAGATTCGGATGGTAGTATCTATGGGTGTGAACTGACCATGAATAAGGAGTTCTACGAGGGCAATGCGCTTAGGGATGATCTTAAGGTCATCTGGAGGAATGGTTTTAGGTCGTTTAGGAATAGGAACTATGTGAATATAAAGCCATGCAATACCTGCCCAATGGCTGACCTATGCAATGCAGGTTGCCCTGCCCGGGCATTTACAGCCTTCGGCTCCGTAAATTCACCTGATCCTTATTGCCCAATTGTTGGGAGATTGATTAATAAATCCAGGTAATGATTACTCCCTAACTCAAGGTGATGATTGTTGATGTATTTAGGGAGCTGAATAGGGACGTACTTAGCCTGATCAAGAGGGCTTACCTGGCGGACCCCGTTAGATACGCCTACCTTTACTACGACATTACTTACTACCCGGAATTTACCGAGGCGTACCTAAACGTGGTTGGCAATGACATAGTTGGCTACCTATTAATATTCAGGGGGTTACCATACACGGCAATTCACATAATCGGCAACGCACCCCTCAATGCCCTAAATGAGACCTTACTAAACAATCACCTGGTGATTCATGCCGAGACCGAGCCTAAGCACGTAAATTACCTAGTTAATAAGTTGTCAAGTAGTGGCGTAGTATCTTTATCCAGGGGCTTAACAATGATATGCTGGGGCAACCACTTTAAGGAGTTTGTAATTCGCGGAAACGTCACAATCCGTAGATTGTCAATTAATGACATCGATGAATTCCTCAAGATAAAGAACATTCAAGGATCACGGATAAGCAAGGCCGAGGCGTTAATCAGACTTTCATCACCTCACTGGCATTACTACGGCCTATTTACCAATAACGAGCTAGTGGCTATCGCAGGAACATACCTCAAGTTACCAGAGGTTTGGGCCATTGGCGACGTATTCACAGCACCTAATTACAGGAATAGGGGTTTTGCGAAGGCCGTTGTCTCCGCAATCACTAGGGATGCTATTAATGCTAATGCCATAGCTATGCTGCACGTGGACGAGGGTAACACACCGGCAATTAAGGTCTATGGGCAGCTTGGATATATTGCTGTTCAGTACTTTACTTGGTTACGCTTTGAGCACAACTCCTGAAAATAAATGACAACCTCAATTTGTTCAGTGTACTTAATGCATTGTTTGCGTGTTCTCATTTTTACTGATGGTAATGGTGCCTTATTAATTCATTGTTCTAATTATTAATGGATGTAATATACGTGAGCCCCCACATAGTTCTTCGTGCAGTAAGGTTTAAATATATGATAATTCCTCCCACAGTGGTATGGCAAAGGCGAAGATACTAATAATAGCTGGGGATGCCGTGGAAGCACTCGAGCTCTTCTACCCATATTACAGGCTTAAGGAGGAGGGTTGGGATGTCGATGTCGCCGCACCCAGTAAGAAGGATTTAAGGACTGTCGTTCACGATTTCGAGCCAGGTTGGGAAACCTATAGCGAAAAGCCAGGTTACCTCTTCAAGTGGGTTACCAAGACCTTATCTGAAGTTAGGCCTGAGGAGTACGATGGGTTGGTGATACCTGGAGGTAGAATGCCTGAGTACGTCAGGGTGGTCGCCTTAGAGGATATAAAACGAATAGTGAGGCATTTCTTCGAGACGGGGAAGCCCGTGGCTGCCATATGCCATGCACCGCAGATACTGGCTGCGGCTGGCGTAATTAAGGGTAGGAGGATGACGAGTTACATAGCCGTGAGACCAGAGGTGGAGAATAACGGAGGTATATGGGTGGACCAGGAGGTTGTGGTTGATGGTAACCTAGTGACATCCAGGGCCTGGCCGGACAACCCAGCCTGGATGAGGGAGTTCATAAAGCTGGTAAAGGCAAGAATAGGGTCTGTATGATGCGCTTAACGTAATCCGAATCCAAAGTTAAAAATACGCCTTTCATCATTAATCGGAAATACACTACTAAATGCGGTCAATACAACTACGCACTTAATTTAAAGGCCCAGGGCTTAAACTATCATGCCACGTGAATGATTAATGATAAATGCTGGTGTTTGGGGCAATGGCAATAAAGTTATCATGATTAAACATGGAATGCCGGTGGTCTATGTTCATTATATGGTTAATAACGAGTAAAGACGGTCATTTTTAACCATTAGAGTTAACAATGTAGGTTCACCGGACAACCCTATTGATTAGAGTCCCAATTCTCTCCACATACAACTCCACGGTATCCCCCGGCCTTAAGCTTCTTCCAATATCAAGCCCTGTACAACCAGACACGGTGCCGCTCCCAAAGACATCCCCGGGCCTAACGTACTCGCTCATTGATACGTAAGATATCATATCCCCAAAGTCCCACTGCATATCCTCTATCTTTGTATCGCACCAAATCTCTCCATTGATCCTGGCATAGACCCTTAAGCCCTTTATATCGGGTAGTTCGTCCCTCGTGACGATCCACGGACCAAGCCCATTGGCAAAATCCTTACTCTTGCCCGGACCAAGCAAAAGCCTTAATTCCACGGCCTCTAACTCCCTAACACTGAAGTCATTAAATATTGTATAACCAATCACCAAGTCGTAAGCTCTATCCTTACTCACGTCCTTGCCCTTCTTATACGTTATAGCAGCTACCTCAAGTTCGAAGTCCAAGGTCTTGGCGTAGCTCGGCCATGGAACGTCCTCCATATGCCCATAGAATATGGCTGGGTCACCCTTATAGTAAGTCGGCACCTTAAACCACTCCTCAGGTACCTTAATGCCCATCCTCCTTGATGACGCCTCAACATGGCCCCTAAAGGCAAGGAAGTCCCTAAGCATGTTAGCCCTGGTCAATGGGGCCTTCCACCTCACATCGCTGGCACGCCTCACCACGGCAATGTCCCTATGGCTCCTCACCCAATCAATGACATCATTGATCAACCTTAACCCCTCATCACCAGACTGTAGGACGCCCAGCATGTCTGGTGGTAAAACCGCATTGCAGAATCTTTCCGCGAACTGCTCATCCTCACCCTTATCAATAAGCATCGCGTAACAATTATCATTCAAATCAACGACATAATTATCCTCGAATAACACAGCGGACCTAACCCTACCATCCCTCAAATAACTAAGGAGCTTCATTAATGCATAATGTAATTAATGTAAAACTTATAAGTTTTATTTGAATTATTATCAGTTGGGAATCATGGAATGGCGGATAGGCCTTATTGAACTTGATAAGGGTGTCCATGCATACATACAGCCCAGGGGCACCTGGTTCATTGCCAATGCTGGGTTGATAGTGGGTAGGGACTTCTCCATAGTCATTGATTCATTAACGAATGAGAAAATGGCACTGGACTTCTTATCAAGCATAAGGAGGGTCACGGACAAGCCAATACGTTTTCTAATCAATACTCACTACCACGGTGATCACACATGGACTAATCATCTGTTCAATGCAATAACCATAGCCCATGTAAACACGAGAAGGTTAATCGAGGAGGAGATGAGGATGAGTGCAATGAGACTTTACGAAAAACTATTTCCTGAAATAGACTTCAGCGGTGCTAGATATACATTGCAGGACCTGGTCTTTTCAGAATCACTCACACTTTACGTGGGTGATAAGTCTGTTGAGGTTAAGTACATAGGGTATCCAGCCCACACCATTGGTGACGCCTACATTTACATACCCGACTCCAGAGTAGTGTTCGCAGGTGACTTATTATTTGCCGAACCATGCACGCCATTCGTACTATTCGGCTCCGTCTCAGGGTCAATAGAAGCCCTTGATAATTTAGCCTCACTGAATGCTGACATCTACGTACCAGGCCACGGCCCTATATCGTACGGCCGTAAAGCGCTCTACAGGGCTAGGGATTACCTAACGTATATCAGGGATGAGGCCTGGAGATTATTTAAGGAGGGCTTACCGTTTAATGAGGCTGCCCGGAGGATCGATCTCAGGGAATTCGCCAATTGGTATGATAAGGAGAGGGTGGTGGGTAATGTTGCGAGGGCCTATAGCGAGTTCAGGGGTGAAAGACCTGGTGCGCCATTGCAAAATCTTAACGAGATAATACTTGAGATGAACAGGTATCGACAGTATACGCAGGATGATTAAAGCGAAATAACTCGTTAATAATTACTCGATACTGTAGGGCGGTTTTCATAACCTACTGCCCTGGTGCGGGGGGTGGGATTTGAACCCACGCAGGCCTTCGCCAACGGGACCTCATTGCGGGGATTGTTATCCTACCCGCCCCCTTTGACCTGGCTCGGGCACCCCCGCAAGATCATTATCTTGCGGTTTGGTTTTAAGTGTTTTTCTGTGGTTTTGTTATGGTGTCTTGTGCTATGGGGAGAAAGTGTTATTAATGTTGTTTTCGATAACGGCTTCGTGTCTGCGGTTCTTTATGACCATGTCACTAAGAGGTTTGGGCGTATTGTGGCTGTTGAGGATGTTTACCTTGAGGTTCCTGAGGGTAGGATAGTGGCGCTCGTGGGTCCTAACGGTGCTGGTAAGACGACGATGCTCAGGCTTGCGGCTGGTATACTAGCTCCCGATGGTGGTAGGGTCCTTGTTTATGGCTATGATGCAATGAGCGTTAAGGCTAAGAGGAGGGTTGGGTTCATGACGCCCATGGACCGCGGTGTTTACTGGAGGTTAACGGCAATGGATAACCTAATCTTCTTCGGTGTATTGTACGGCTTATCGCTGGGGGAGGCTAGGGCGAGGGCTAAGGAGTTACTTGAGGACCTGGGACTTGGTGGGAGGGCTAATGATTGGGTTGCTACGTATAGTACAGGCATGATGAGGAGGCTCGAGATAGCCAGGGCGTTGATGCACGACCCAGATGTACTACTGCTTGACGAGCCAACAAGCGGCATAGACATTGATGCGAAGCGCAGCATACTTAACTTCATTAGGGGTCTTAGGGGTAGGAAGACCGTGATCCTCGCATCCCACGATCCTCAGGAGATTGAGTTGGCGGATGCAGTTGTGTATATAAATAGGAGGATTTTGAATGAGTCGCCTGCCCTTAAGGTGGTTAAGGTCCTCGTTAAGGGTTCCGTGGATGGGCTTAGCGGATTTAATGTGGAGGGCGTTGGTGATGATGAGTACGTAATAGTAACAACAATTGATAAGTTTAATGAGTTAATGAGTATGTTAGCCATGTATGATGGTAGGGTCAGGGTTGTGGATATAGATGTTGAGGTTGCGGTGGCCGAGGGCAATGCACGGAAGATGGAGAGGGTTTTGAGGAGGAGGGAGGGGTGGTTGTGATGGGCATTATTGATAGGCTGTACGGTTTCGTTGTGATTAGAGGCTGGAAGATGTGGGTTTCATACAAGACGCAAGTCGTGCTTACAATGATTAACTGGGTCATCCCAGTATTTATATACTTCTTCATTGGCGTTACCCTGGGGTTTGGGAGGTTAAGTACTATTAGGGATTACACGGCATTCATGGTCATAGGCACGGCATTCCAGGGCTACTTCTCGGCATCAGTAACGACGTTGGCTGGTCGTATAAGGAATGAGGAATTGATTGGGACCCTGGAGTATCTAATAGCAGCGCCGCTGAGGCCTATGACGTTGATGATGTATAGTACTGTGTGGGGATTGGTTATAAATTCAATAAGTGCTATCACGGTCCTATTAATTGGGCTTGGACTCGGTGTGCCATATAAAGTCAATGCATTGTCTACGGCTATATTCCTAATACTTTACCTGGCATCAATAATTGGCTTAAACCTAATTGCCGGTGCAGTGGTCCTAATCGTTAAGCAGGGCAATCCCATAGCCCTATTCACCTCAGTGGCCTCAAACCTACTGGGTGGCGTCGTATTCCCCATCTCGGTATTACCGACATGGCTTAGGTACATAAGTTACTCATTATCCTTAACCTGGGCATTATCAGGGCTTAGGGGTGCCATGCTTAATGGTTACGGTATTCAACAACTCCTTAACTACCTATGGCCATTGGCCGCCTTAGCCCTGGCATACATAGTGATTGGGATTACACTATCTAATTATGCCTTCACGAGAATACTCAGGGAGGGCTCGGTCCACATGTACTGAGGCCAGCGATTGCAAGGGTTAGGTGGGCCTATGCTTACTCACTGCCTCCTTGACGGATTCGTAGACCGCCCTCCCGATTAATTCTCCGATTTTAGAATGGCCGCCGGTGTATGTTATGCGTATGCCATTGCCTGGAACTACCATTACGTTATCCGTGCCTGTCCCCGTGGCTATTAGGCCGGGCGTGTAACTACTTGTGATTCCAAGGTCCTGGAGCGCCGCGCACTTTGCTTCCGTTATTGTTATTAAAGCCCTGGCCATGGCGGCTTCCGTCAACGAGGCGTTAGTTATTAATATGATATTTATCGTGCCTACTCTCTCGAACCTACCATCAACCTCGTACATAGATGCCTTATCCACACCAGTCCTCAACGCATTTGACTCGACACCGGCAGTGGTGAATGCCGCCACCCACACGTCCCTATATTCATCGCTTGCCATCGCCAGGTCATCCATGTCCACCCCAGTGCCTAGGCATGCGTAATCGCCCGGGGCTATCCTCAACTGACTCATTAGTGAATCTAGGTATTTCTCACGAAAGCCCTGACTATGTAGTGCGCACCATAAGTCCGGTGGTGCGTAGTTATTGCATACGAAGCGTACATTAACCATGCCATGCATCGTACTGAGCACATGCCTTCTCTGTGCTAGGTCAATGAGGAGTGTCTTAACGTTGATGCTGCCATAGCTTTGATAGTATATTCGAGCCGTCATACCATCGCGAGACCAGACCTCCCTAAACGCGACGCTCATTACGTAGTAGGATGAGCATCCTATTAATAAGCACTGCGCCCATAAAAGTCCTAAATAAGATAGAGGATTCCTAGGATTAGCAATGCCAAGAGCGCCCTAGTTAGTGTGGATATGAGCATTATGGTGATGCCATCCTTAGGCCCATAAATACCGAGGTAATAAGGCGCATTATGCCTGATCCCACGTATTAATGATGAGGCCACGTAACCAATCAACAACCACTTTACGATTAAAATGCCGTTGAACCCCTCATTAATGAGTGTACCTGCGGCTGCGAAGGCCGCGTTATCGTTAATGACGTAAGCCATTATTAAACTCACCGCGTATGGACTTAGGGTGCTGAAAGCACGTGTTAAATAATTATTGAGGTAGTTGTTAAGTCCGAGGAGCTCGATGGTGATGAGTGCCGCGCTCGTTATTGACGTAATCAGTACTATCCTCGTGATGAATTTAAGGGCCATCCTCAGATTAAGCGAATTACTCACAACCTGCCCAATAGGCTCGGTAATGCTGCCCTGGACCCTATCCTTATTTGAGCCCCATCTTCCGAGGGCCGCAAATATCATCATCTGCATTAAACCAATAGTCATGAGGATTAGGAGATAGAGGAGGCCATAGATGCCCATTGTGCCTAGCAGTACTGGGATGAGGGTCCTTAAGTGCGAGAGCAGGGCTGGGAATGCATTAATAAGAGATGCTATGTATAGCTCCCTACGTGTTAATTTACTGTCTTTATACATGGTTACGAGCATTGAGGACGCGGTGGATGGACTAACAAAGGAGACCATAAACGGTAAGGAGCAATAACTGGGCAGTCCAGACAGTGCGGTGATCCACCGCCCCAACCTGCTTATGGGCCTCATTATAGCTCTCCTACTCATTATGTAGTACATGGCAAGCACTCCTAATGCTATGCTGGGTATCGTGAGCGACAGGTAGTGAAGTTCGTAAATGATTACATTCATTGCCTGCTCCACTAACCAACACCCTCCAACACACCCTCCAATTCAGCGTATATATCCCTTAATTTACGTATGACGTCCTCCGACGTATGCCACAACCCCCTTTCATACGCCTCATACAGTCTCTTGATGATTTGCTCTAATGCGTATGGATTAACCTCAATAAACCACCTCCTCATCTCATCACTAAACACGTACGTCTCCGCAACCCTATCCCAAACCCAATCATCCACCGCATTCATAGTCGCGGCCAGGCCGAGGACATACTCAACACGCTTCGAAATGTTCTGGGCGCCCATGTAGCCGTGCCTCCTCATACCCTCAATCCACTTTGGATTGAGTAACCTGGTCCTCACGTAGAACCCAACGGCATCTCTAACGTTCATCATCCTAGGTCTGTCCTGGGTTAGGTCCGTGTAGAGAACTAAGGGCCTCTTACCTGAGTATACCTCGACGGACTTTGATAGGCCGCCTAGGTATGCGTAGTAGTCGTCTATGTCGATTATTGAGTAATCAACGCTGGACTGAACCTGACTAGTGACATCCACCCTACTCAGTAATGCCTTAAATAGGTCCTTGAGCTCGTTCGAGTTCATACCGCGCATGTCACCGTCATAACCAAAGCCCATGTACATGGTATAAACACTGGCGATGTCTGTATCCGCCCTCCACCTCGACGTCTCTACTAGGTGATTAACCTTATTCCCGTAGTCACCAGGCCTCTCGCTGAACGTCCTTACTAACGAGGCCTCACCATACCTATTCCTTAACTCAAGGTAGTGCTTACGGACGTAATTCACATCCACCGGCTCATCTAACCCCGCGACTAGTCTAACTGCCTTATTAATGAGCGAGATTAAGTGCGGGAACATGTCCCTGAACACGCCGCTCATTGTCACAACAACGTCTATCCTGGGCCTACCGAGGTCCTTAATAGGTATTACCTCCAACCTGGGGTCCCAACTACCTGGCCTATGAATAAGCTTAACACCGAGGTAACGCAATGCCTGCCCAATACTGACCCCTCTAGTCCTCGACTCCTGGCCTCCCCAAACAACAATGCCGACAGCCTCAGGATACCTACCATACTGCTCCAGGTACCTCTTAATACTCTCCTCGGCAATCCTCGCACCCAACTCAAGCGCCGATTCGCTGGGTATCTTAAGTGGGTCGAGCGCGTAGAAGTTCCTCCCGGCGGGTAGGACGTCGGAGTCCATCACGTAATCACCACCGACACCGGCCGGTATATACTCCCCATTCAACGCCCTAATTACGTTCTTAAGCTCAAGCTTAGGCGATAGCCTTAACCTCTCTACCACATCACGCGCGTAATTCAGCACGGCCTTGGCATCATCGCCCTTAATACCATATTCCTCCGCCACCTTAATTGCTGAATCAACGCCACCCACAATCAATGCTCTGACAATCCTCCTAACCCCCTTGTCTATTGACCTTAGGATATTCGCATACTTACCTGGATGCTCGAGTAAGTCATCATAGTCGTACCCCATTGCCTCGGCCAGGAGCCTATGTAGTGACTTAACAACGCCCCTATCACGCCTTAACGCCAGCGTTAGGTAATCAACGACCTCATCATCGCTCAACTCCACGCCGAGGACCCTCAACCCGTACGGCATTGCCGAGCGCTCCATCCTCATAAGCTCATCATAAAGGGCTTCGAGGTCTTTCACCTCCAACCCATACTTACCCGCAATGCTCTCTATGGACTTGAGCACCGCGCTTGCCCTGGGCTTGTCGATAACGTTCGCCTCTCTGTACTCATCGATCAAGTCACGCAGCCTCTTTAGCTCATTGTTGAGGCCCGCCTCGGTTATCCTGGGCGAGAGGTGGCTAATTAGTACGGCGTATGACCTCCTCTTGGCGATCGTGCCCTCGCCAACGACGACCACGTGGTAGATGTACACGTTTGGTAAATTCCCAAGAAGTGCGTCTGGAGGGCAGCTGGAAGACAGACCGACCTGCTTACCTGGGAGGAACTCGAGCGTGCCGTGAGTCCCAACATGGATAACGGCATCCGCATGCCAAACCTCCTCAAGCCACCTGTACAGTGCGACGTATTGGTGATGTGGGTATAGTTCTGAGTCATGGTAAATCCTGCTGGGATCCTCATGCCAGCCCCTGCTTGGTTGCAATACAATCACTACATTACCTAAGTCAAGCACTGGCAGTGCAAGGCCTCCATTCCTAGTCATAACATTGCCAGGGGGCTCACCCCACTGCTTAATGATCCTCTCCCTAAGCTCCGGCCTTAATTTACTGAATAGGTTCATGTACGTAGCCCTATCGACCAGTACATAATTGGCGCCGGCCGACCACCTGCCTGAGTTTGGGTTTCTCACGAAGAACTCCTTAATGGTATCGGCAGTGACGGGCTTAACTCTAAATCCCTCCTCCGACAACCTCCTCAGTAATACTTCAACTGACTTAAGCGTGTCGAGGTATGAAGCCCTACCTATGTTCTCCTCGCCAGGTGGGTAATTATATATTATGATAGCGATCCTCTTATCGGCATTGGGCTTTTGCCTAAGGGTTAACCACCTATCAGCCCTGCTGAGCACCCTATCAACCCTGTCCTGGATTACCTCCATAGCCTTAACACCGTTTCTATTGACAAGGCCCGCTATTGGGATGGGCTCTATGGCGCCGTCGACCTCAGGCATGGCCACGGCGTATATGACCTCGATTGGGCTGAGCCCCGTTGGGTCCCTAACCCATGCGTCAGCGTCCCTACCATACATGACCACGGGGCTCATAACGGGGACGTTGAACTTAGGCAATACGTCGGAATCCTCACGGTTTCTAACCAACCTAAACCACTGTAAGTTGAGTATAGCCCCAACGCTCGCACTGCTAAGCAACTCCCTTAGGCCCCTCAGTGTGTAGCCGTAATTGGAGAGGAGCGGGACTACATCGGCCCTACCCCTCATTATGTGGGTAATCACCTTCCTGGCCTTATCGTACGATTGCCCCGAGTAGGCTAACAATACTATGAACGGCGCCTTTAACCTCCTACGCATCATGAGTTCATTAATTCCGTGATATACGTTGCCCTCATCATCCTCAATCCAGTAATCCCCCAACTCGATGGGCGGCCTCGGCGCTGGCGCCTCAATACCGCAGTATTCCCTGAGTACTAGCCGTACCATATTAATTATATTCTCCCTACGCCAATTTCTCCAGTAATCAATCAGTAATGCCCAATTCTTAAGGTGGCGTGATACAGGGTTAGGAAGGGATTTAGACATTTCATGAAGCACGTGGGAAACGGTTTTCGGGTCGAAGTAATTAATAGACTGGGTGGGGCCATTACGTGGAGATAACGAGGCGATTAGGTAATCCCCCATTTTATAATTGTGAATTCTTGTAAGCATTACGGTTTCTAGGCCAGTGCTTAATGTAATGACGACAGGCGCCTCGCGCAACCAGTTCCCTAGGTAATTCAACAGCTCTGGGTGATCACCCATTAGGCTTAGCAGCGCTATGTCTGGCCTTGCCACGGCGGATAACTGCCTCGAAACCTCATGTATGTCGTAACTCTCCAGGTAAATTGTGTTAAATTCCACATCATCGATTCCGCTTAATGCTTCGTTTAATGCCTCATAAAATCCCTCAGTCATTAAAGACCTGGTAATCAACAGTATACGGCATTTTGGCATGGTTAGTCACCAACCCTGACAGTATCCACCGCGTACTTACTGAGTACGTCAATGTACGTTATCGATGGGTCATAAATCAACTGCGGCCTTGTATCGTAAATAACCACCTTAGCCAACCTACTTAACTCGACCATGAAGCTCTCGAGCTCCTCCCTGACATCCTTCATTAAAGGTACGTTGGCCTTACCGTCAGTTATGACGTAGACCCAGTAATCACCCCTCAACTTAAGGCCCAACCTCTTAATTAGGTCAACGGCGCAGGCGAGTGCCGCAGATAACGGCGTCGCGCCACCGCTTGGTAACCCCTCTAGAGTACTTAATACCTGCCAGTAATTCCTCGTTGGTTCGATAATCACGTCCACGCCACGGCCTCTGAAACTTATGAGACCTACGTAACTCCTCTTCACGTAAGACTCCTCGGCTATTCTCCTCACCAGTCCCTTTGCTACCTCAATCCTTCTCATGAAGTTCATACTACCGCTGGCGTCAAGGACTATCAGCGAGATCCTCGGGGCCCTAACCCTCCTAACCCTAACCATTAGGTCTCCCCAATCAACCTTAATCGGCAACCCCGCACCCCTAAGCGCTGCGTGCACGATCGATGCCGTTAAATCAACATCAGCCGAGCCCTCCTTATTACTAATTGGTAGGTACATGTATGGAATACCGTGGGGCTGACCAACAATCCTCCTGAAGGAGGACCTTGACCCCAGCCCATGGCTTCCAGCGTGTATGAACTCCTTCCTAAACTCCACTGGAATACCCACGCTAGCTACCCCATACCTCCTGGAATTACCGTCCACACCGCCTACATTACCTCCAGTACCTGCATTGCTATGTTCATCTTGTGCCGTGCTCATGCCATCCCTCAACATGCCACCTCGCTGGTTAGGTGTTTGCCCTGGTTGTTCATTCCGTGTGTTATTATCGTTAATCAATGGTTGAGGGAGTATCGGTGGTTTAGGCCTCTCGAATGGCCGGGCCTTGAGCCTATGTGGTAGTGCAAGTTCCATGGCCCTCTGTAAATCCTCCATGGTGACCCTAGTCCTCCCCTCCAACGCCGCTAATGCTTTAGCGGTCCTTGTCGTGACTATCTCGGCGCGACTCGTCCTTATGTCCAGTTTAATTATAGTCTCAACTAGGGTCTTGAGTAGGTCATCAGGCATCTCAACCCTTTTCACCAATTCCCTGGCCTTCCTAATCTCTTCCCTAATCTTCTTAATCTCAGGTTCCCACCTTCTGTAAAAGCCCTCGGGGTCCCTATTGAATTCCTCAACCCTCCTAACAATCTCAGCCCTCACCTCCGGGTCCCTGGGAGCCTCTACATCTACGATGAGGCCAAACCTATCGAGAAGTTGAGGCCTGAGTTCACCTTCCTCGGGATTCATGGAGGCCACTAGTATGAACCTGGCCGGGTGTTTGACGGACACGCCCTCCCTCTCCACCACGTTCCAGCCGTAGGCGGCTGCGTCCAGGAGTATGTCGATTATGTAATCATCGAGTAGGTTAACCTCATCAATGTATAGGATGTTCCTGTTAGCCTCAGCTAAAAGGCCAGGTTGGAGTGCCCTCACGCCCTCCGTTATTGCCCTCTTGATGTCCAGCGTGCCGACAAGCCTATCGACGGTTATTGAGAGGGGTAGGTCAATAACCCTCATCTTTTTAATCGCCACCGGCAACCTCTCACCCCTCTGGTACCTGGCATAGCATGAGTCACACATCAGTTGCGGATCGCGTGGGTCGCAATTGAATGGGCAGTCGGCCACCACCTCAACCTCAGGCAGCACATCCGCAAAGGACCTAACTAGCGTGGTCTTCCCAGTACCCTTATCACCCCTAAGCAGGACACCGCCAATTAATGGGTTAACAGCGACGGCGAGAAGGGCCGACTTAGCCTTATCCAACCCCACGATGGCGGGGAACGGAAAGGTAACACGACGGCTCATACGATCACCACCGGTCTACCGTTATGTTCAATCACCGTGGTTTTGACCCCGTACACCTCCTCAATAATGCTTGGGCTGACATCGCCTGGACTTAATTCAGCGATTACCCTACCATTGTGCATCACGTAAATCCTATCCGCATACTTAAGGGCTAGGTTTATGTCATGCATTGCAGTTAATACTGCAATTCCATCCTCACGCGCTATCCTCGATAATACTTCCATTACCATAACCTGGTGCTTGAGGTCTAGGTTACTCGTCGGTTCATCAAGAAGCATTAAAACACCTCCCTGCGCGATGGCCCTAGCTATGTGAACGAGTTGGGCTTCGCCACCACTAAGCCTATTAATCATCTTATTAGCCAAGTATTCAATGCCAAGCCTTCTCATGGCATTAATGGCTACATCAACATCGAACTTGCTTGGTCTAAGCCCCATGTACGGCAGTCTACCCAGCAGGACAGCGTGGAATGCCTCGATTGGGTACGTGACTACGTAATTCTGCGGTACGTAGGAAACGAGCCTAGCAATTTCACGTCTACTCATCCTCAATGCATCCCTACCGTTGATCCTAATGAAGCCCTTGAAGACCTTAGCCATGCCCAGAATACACCTAATTAATGTGGACTTACCGGCACCGTTGGGCCCCATTAATGCCACCAATTCTCCATCTTTAGCGTTAATGCTTACGTCCCTGATTATCGGTCTCTCGTAGCCGCACGTAAGATTCCTTACTTCAAGCACGTCATTACTCATAACCATATTGGGTCCCCCTTGATATGACGATGGCCAGTAAGTATGGTGCGCCGATCATTGAAAGTACAACGCCTATGGGTATCACGTATGGCGGCACTAGGGCCTTTGAGACCACGTCGGCTAGTACAGCAACGTCAGCACCCATGAGTGCCGAGGCTGGCACTAGGTACCTATTGTCATTACCAATGAGTATCCTCATTATGTTTGGTATCACTAAGTCGATAAAGCCCACCAAACCAACGAAGCTTATCACAGCCGCTGCCTGGAATGCCGTCACGAGCATTACGGCCAGTCTCGTATTCCTGACATTAACACCGAGGCTATGGGCGACATCATCGCCTAAATTAAGCGCGTTTAGTCTCCATGAAATGAGTACGTAGTATGGTATTGCAAGTAGTGACAGGGACATGTAGGGTATGTAGTTGAGGGTTACGTTAGTTACGCTACCCAGCATCCACATGACGATGGCGTGACTTACATCTGGATTGCCAGAGAAGTACTGGATTAACGAAGTACCTGTGCTAAACACGAACATCACGGCTACGCCGGCCAGTATTATCGTGACCGGCGACGCACCCTTAATGAAGGATAGGAAGTAGACGAGTAGTGCTGCTATTGATGCCGCTATAAATGCGCCAATAATTACTAGGTACGGCTCCGTTATCACGGGTAAGTAATACCTAACGACGTAGCCGGCGCCGAGGAGTATGGCCACGGCAGCCCCAAAGCCCGCGGCTGCGGAGACGCCGAGTGTGTAGGTCGACGCCAGCGGATTCCTAAGAATACCCTGCAGCATGGCGCCTGCGGATGCGAGTGACGCGCCAAGTAGTAGCGATGCTAAAGTCTCGGGAAGCCTTATTTGCCATATCACTAAGTACGTATCGTGGGGAACACCGAATACGGGGTCAATACCATCAATAATTGCCTTCAAGGCAACAATGGGATTAACTCTATAGGCCCCGATCACCACATCAAGAATTATTAACGGAAATAATGCTAAGCCGCTGGCCATTATTAACCCCCACCTCATCCACTGCACCACCAAGTACCACCTGGTTCGGCAGTCCTTAGGAATTCCTCGAAGTATTGGTTAAGGTATTGAGTGGCGTTAACGCCAGCGAAGGCGCTAGGGTATACCTGGCTAGCTATGTATAACGAGACTATTAACTGCGGCGGCCCCTCGGTTAGGTAGCCGGGTATCACGATGACCCTGCCGTACTTAACGGCATTAGTCGCATTGAGTATTGGGTTGCTCCTTATTGAGTTAATTATTGATTCGCAGTAGGCCGTGGTGTTCAGTGAATGCGGGTTTAAACTCCACGTCACTGCGATTATGACGTCTGGGTTACATTGGAGCACGGCACTAGGCTCAACCTGCATTGACTTATTGAAGCATGGCTGTAGGCCGGCATTGACGGCCGCCCAATACGGGTCTCCAGAGGGGCCTGATGTGAACCATAAGCTGTATTCGTAATCGAAGATTACGTAGGCCTTATACCTGGTGGGAACTTTACTCAAGCCCCTCTGCAATACCTGGTGCACATTGTTAATGAAGTCGATTAGTTTCACGGCATTGCCAGTGTGGTTGGTGATTAGCCCGAGGAGGTATATGAATGATGATAGGTTATCCTGAGGTCCATAACCAATCACTGGAATGCCAAATGGGCTTAGCTTACCTCTTACTGTTTGGACACCGTAGCTCCACTCTATGACTAGGTTGGGCTTTAGGTTAATTATCTCCTCGTAATTCCATGACCACATTCCTTGACTCACGGCCGGTAGTGTCGTTAAGTTCCCAAAGAGCCAGGGAAGCTCCTTAGCGTAGCCCTCAATACCCACCACCGTGTTTCCAGCCCCTATATCGATTAGTATCTGCATGGCGACGGTGTTGTCGGCCACGATTCTCTTGACGGGTATTTTCATGGTTACGTTAGACCCATAATTCTCAACAGTAATGGAGGTACCATTGTAACTAACGATTTCGAAATTGGGCGATGAGTAATAGACGTAAGAGGCGACTCGGGTTACAGACTTATGCGCACTCCACTCATACAGTGTTATTGTCGCTATAAGGGCTATTGCCACCACTATTATTGTGAGTAATGCTGCAGTTACCTTACCCATCCTCGACATGACGCCCGACATCACGTAGTAGGATAAGCATCCTATTTAAAAGCCCTTCCATTCGCAGAATTTTTATCAATTATATCACCGTAAATTTACTCCTTAATTTACAGCAGTCATTTCGAGCGACTAATCCATGATTGCAACCTCAGCATGTAAAGTGTTTGTGGGCTTATTGAACTGTTAATGCTAGAAAATGACTTGCGTTGTTCATTGTGTAATTAATAATTAGGTTTGGTCCTTAATCATTACTGAGCTTTATAACTACCATACGGCTGTTAGGCCTGTTTTTCAATGCTCTGGTTTCTGGGTTAATTATGATACGTCGATTAGTAGGTCGTTAATTATCTCTGTGACTACGTAACCCTCCCCACCATATAGGCTTAATTTAGCATACAATAAGCTAAACTTAATGATTCCCCCAAGTGATCTTGTGCTTATTAGTACATCACCTCATTAAGCTTGCATCCGCAAGGCTCTGAACCAACTCCATTTATCTCGGCTTTAGCTAATGCCATGTTCACGTTTTTACTTATTACAATGACATGTATTGAGCTTTTCATGCCTTAGTCCACCGTTTTACTCGGTGTCTACGCTGTTAATCTTAGGCTTTGGTCTAAAGCTGTGGGTGTGCCTTGGGTCGTAGACGCTCGATCTTACCGGCGTGTCCAGGATGGACGGGTCTGCGGCCTTACCCACTATTATCACGGAGTCCTTGGTTATCCTAGCCCTCTTGACCTTCTCGGCGATGTCGGACAGTGTTCCCCTAATTATCACTTGGTCGGGCCACGTCGCCTTGTAAACCACCGCGACTGGCGTATCATCGGGCACGCCGGCCTCCCTCAACTCCTTAACCACCTTATCGATTAGGTGAACACCGGTGTATATGGCCATCGTCGCGCCTATGAGCATTGCCTTGGCGAAGTCCTTTATTGAGCCCTGCATCGGCACCCTAGCCGAGGCCCTGGTTATGATTAGGGTCTGGGCAACCTTGGGTAGGGTTAACTCAATGCCCAGCACGGCGGCCGCGGCCAACGCCGCGGTGACCCCAGGCACCACCTCATACGGTATGCCGGCCTCCCTAAGCGCGATGATCTCCTCAAGTAGCGCGCCGTATATACTCGCATCACCCGACTTAAGCCTAACCACCAGCTTACCCTCCCTGGCCCTGGTAATCATTATGTCCACGATCTCCTCAAGCGTCATTGAAGCACTATTATGAATCTCCGCGCCTGGCCTAGCCCACCTAAGCACCTCCGGATTTACCAGGGAGCCCGCGTAAATAACTACGTCGGCCTGCTGCAGGTACTTCATACCCTTCACGGTAATGAGTTCCGGATCACCAGGCCCGGCCCCAACGAAGACCACCTTCCCAACCATCGATGTAGGATCATTATCCTACTTATAAATCCTTCTAGCTATGACTAGTGAGAAGTAGTCCCTAGGCAACTCACCACTTGGTTCA